>JAYTQI010000150.1:0-10992 GCA_043746825.1 Hyphomicrobium sp.
ATGCGGAAGCGGCGATGAAGGGCGAACAGCTCGACAAAGACAAAGACCAGGACGGCAAGCCATCGGCTAAGTCGTTGGAGCTTAGTCAGCTGGGTATCACCTTGATGCCAGCGCGCTCGAGCAAAGACAGCAAAGACAAGGACGGTGTGGCGATTGCGGAAGTTGATCCGTCATCCGACGCCGCCGAGAAGGGGTTGAAGGCTGGCGATGTCATCCTCGAGGTGTCGGGCCAGACTGTAAGCTTGCCTGATGATGTCGCAAGCGGCGTCAAGAAGGCTCAGGACCTGAAGCGCTCCGCCGTGCTCTTGCACGTCAAATCGGGTGATCAGAAGCGATTTGTAGCCGTTCAGCTTAAGGACAAAGAGAAGAAGGGCTGATCCGGCCAATAACCTTGATCTAAACGAGGCGGTCTTGCAGTCTAAAAAACCGCAGGGCCGCCTCGACGTTTCAGGGCCATGCCCCTACATAGGGAACACCCAACTGAAAAGGGATGAACCGGCCCCATGCGCGTTCTAGTCATCGAAGACGACCGCGAGACTGCACAATTTCTGCAAAAGTCGCTGAAGGAGAACGGCCATACCGCCGATCTCGCAGGCGACGGCGAGCATGGCCTGTCGCTGGCGGATGAGGGCACGTATGACGTCTTGATCGTTGATCGAATGCTGCCGCGTCTCGATGGGCTCTCGGTCATCAAGTCGCTGCGCTCGAAAGGCAACCGGACGCCGGTGTTGATTTTGTCGGCGCTGGGCGAGGTCGATGACCGGGTCAAAGGCTTGCGCGCGGGTGGCGACGATTATCTCACCAAACCCTATGCCTATTCCGAGCTGCTAGCGCGCGTTGAAGCGCTGGGCCGCCGCGCCGTGCCGGAAGAGCAGCAGACGCGCTACGCAGTTGGTGATCTCGTTCTTGATAGGCTCTCTCACCGCGTGACTCGCGGCGGGGAAGCTATCCTGCTGCAGCCGCGCGAATACCGGTTGCTTGAATACCTCATGCAGCACGCTGGCCAGGTCGTGACCCGCACCATGCTGCTCGAGCATGTCTGGGATTATCACTTCGATCCACAAACCAACGTCATTGATGTGCATGTATCGCGGTTGCGCGCGAAGATTGACAAGAACTTTGACAAGCCCTTGCTGCACACAGTGCGCGGGTCGGGATATACCGTTCGTGACGGCCCTGTTTAAACGATTGCCAAACGTGTTTTCGACAACCGCCTTCCGGCTGGCCGCGGCGGCGGTGATGCTATTTTTGTTGGCCGCTGCGATCCTCTCGGGGCTGCTATTTTGGCAGAGCAACAAGATCCTCACTTCTCAGGTTTTGGCGGCGCTCAATGCGGAAGCTTCGTTGATGAAAGCGGAAGCGGGCAGCGGCGGTGTTGCTGGATTGACCGCGGCAGTTGCAGCGTCCAGCCGCCCCGAGGGGCTGGGGCTATATTTTCTCGCCGACGCAAAAGGCCAAAAGATTGCCGGAAATCTCACCCGTGTGCCGCCGGAATTGGATGCAGCGTCGCCCGGCGGGGTCTTCAAGTTCAAAAGTTCGCGCGGTGGTGATGAAATCGAGCACCTAGCCGTCGCGATCCCCGTTGATGTGGGGCCGGACGTGTGGCTGCTGATTGGCCGTGATATCGAGGATCAGCGCACCTTTGCCGACACCATGAAGCGGATTTTTCTCACCGGTTTTGGGGCACTGTCGCTGGTTGGGCTGTTGGGCGGGCTATGGGCCGGGCGGTATTTTCTTTCCCGTTTAGACGCGATCACGGCGACCAGCCGCTCAATCATGGCCGGTGATTTGTCGCGCCGGATTCCTTTGTCAGGTGCGGGCGGTGAGCTGGATGGCCTGGCGACCAATCTCAACGATATGCTGGATCGCATTGAAGGTTTGATGAGCGGCCTGCGCGAGGTCTCCGATAACATCGCTCACGATTTAAAAACGCCGCTCAACCGCCTGCGCAATTCAGCCGAATCCGCTCTGATGGACCCGCGCGGCGAGCCCGCCTATCGCGAGGGCCTGGAGCGCACCATCGAGAAATCCGATGATCTGATCAAAACCTTCAACGCCTTGCTGCTGATCGCGCGGCTGGAAGCTGGCCCCTTGCAAGACAGTGTCGAAGAGTTTGATCTTGGCCAGCTCGTGGAAGATGTGGCTGAACTCTACCAGCCAGCCGCCGAGGAGGAGGGCTTTGTGCTGTCCATCGCCAGCGTTAAGGGGATGCGGCTCAGTGCCAACCGCCAGCTGATTGGGCAGGCAATTGCCAATTTGATCGACAACGCCATCAAGTATTCGCGCGGCAGTCAGCCCGGCAGCGCCATTGCCGTCAACGCCAGGCCGGGCCAAGGCGGTGGCGTGGAATTCTCTGTGGCGGATCGTGGTCCTGGCATTTCGGACAAAGACCGTGAGCGGGTTTTGAAGCGCTTCGTGAGGCTCGAAGAAAGCCGCACAAAACCCGGCACTGGCTTGGGGCTTAGCCTCGTCGCGGCGGTGGCGCGCCTGCACGGCGGCAGCATTCAACTTGAAGATAATCAGCCCGGATTGAAGGTGGTGATGACGCTGCCAGCGGTGCTGGTGTTGGCCAAACAGGCGGCAGTGGCTGTGGCCCAATAGGGGCTCATGAAAGGGACTTTGTCTTGGCACCGCTAAAGCCATCACTCAAAATACCAGCAAATTCGGACGTTTCCAGGGGCTTCAATTGCCTAGACAACTTTCAACGATGTGCGTTGCGAGCCAAACGACGGAATTTGCCCCTCAAACCGTTTGTCACTTATATGAGGCTAAGCTTCGGCCTGGTTGGCGCGATTGACCAGGACGCTGGCAACGTATCTTTTGGCTGGGACTGCGTCATCAATGCCGAGGGCCAGCGTGGCAGCGATACGACAAAACGGCGAGGTGAAAGTTGGAGTTTCCTTACCGGGCGCAGCTGTGGCCAGCGATGAAGGCCAGCTGGTGAGCGCGACGGCGTCCGGCGATCAGCTTGCTTTCCGCACCCTCGTGGACCGCCATTTGGGAAGCTTGGTTGGTGTCGCGCGCCGCATGTTGCGGGACGATGCAGAGGCTGAAGATGTGGCGCAAGAGGCTTTTCTCAGGCTGTGGCGCTTGGCGGGGTCTCTTGAGGTTGGGGTCGCGGGCGTTAGGCCGTGGTTGCGCAGGGTTGTCTCGAACCTGTGCATCGACCGGGCTCGGTCGCGCGCGAAAGTGACGGTGACGGATGAAGTGCCCGAGCAGATCGACGCGCCGCGCCAGCTGGCCAACATCGAAGCGGAAGAATTGCGTTTGCGCGTTGATCGCGCTTTGAAAGAGTTACCAGAGCGTCAGCGACTCGCCTTGACGCTGTTTCACTATGAAGGGCTCAGCCAGATCGAGATTGGCGCTCACATGGGCATCACGGACGAAGCCGTTGAATCGCTGCTGGCGCGGGCCCGGCGGCAACTGAAGACGGCACTGAAGGTTGAATGGCGCGGATTGATTGATGACATGAGCGGGCGCGAGCCCGGATTAGGATGACACGATGACGAAAACCAGCGAACACAACAAGGCACTGGCTCTGCTTGAGACTACGCTCGAGACCTATGGCGCGGACCGCACGCGCTGGCCCGCTGAGGTCCGCCGCGAGCTGACCGGCATTATTGGTGTCAGCGTTGAGGCGCAACGCCAGATGATGGAGGCCGCCGCACTCGACCGTTTGCTGGATATGGCGCCGTCCTTGCCAGACGCGCGCCGTCAAGCGCTGGCAGACCGCATTGTCAGCGCCGCTAAGACAACGCCACGGATGGCAGGCCCGGCAGCGTCTCGCAGGCCTGTGTCAGCAAGCATTGCTGGCAATGGCCGCCGAGAAAATTGGAAAGCCGGAATGGCGTTGGCCGCTTCGTTGGTGCTTGGTCTGTATGCTGGAAGCCACCAGTCGGTGATGCCGGCGTTACAAGAAATTGCGAGTGCCGCCGGGTTTGCAGGCGACGTAAGTCCGGGCCAAACGGATGGCAGCGACGATAACGAGATTTACAGCAACGAGGACGTCCTATGACGATTGAATCCCAGGAACCCAAAAGCAGCCGTCCAGCGCGCTGGGTTTATGGCGCGCTGATTGCGTCGCTGGCCGCCAATTTGATCATTATTGGCGTTGTTGCAGGCGGGATGTGGCGCTTCCGTCATCATGGCTTTGTGGGCATGGCCATGGAGCGCGGCCTGATGGGCTTCGTGAAACAGCTGCCTGCTGAGCGCCAAGCCGCGATTGGCAAAGACCTTGGGCTGGAGAAGGAAAAACTGCGCCCATTGCGGCAGGAGATGCGCGCGGCGTGGACGGCGACCAATGCGGCCATCGGCGCCGAACCCTTTGATAAGGATAAGCTGAAAGCCGCAACCGCAAAATCAGCTGAGTCAAACGCGCGCCTGCAGGCGGCGATGTCAAATGCGATGGTGGAATTGGCCGACAAACTGACGCCCAACGAGCGTAAGTTGATGCAAGCGTGGCATGACAAGCAGAAAGACCGCATGTTTGGGCGCCGTGGCCGGGGCGGTCCGGGAGAACACGGCAATGGCGGACATGATGGCCGGGCCTCCGGCGGCGATGGCAAGGAGCCGGATTAAGCTTAAGAGTAACGGCAGGTTTTCGGTTACCCGAAGAAGTCGCCTTGTGACGCGTGAGTAAAGCTGGCGGAGACTTGCCAAGTCCCAACATCCGAGGCCGTCTCAGTCAAACGCGCGCCGGTCAATTCCATAAGGGTTCGCGCGAGCAGCAGTGAAAAGCTTTCGGCTCCCGTATTGACTGTTTTGCGGTGGGCGAGATCGAGGCTGATCTCGATCTCGCCACCAAAATCGTGAGCCGTGATGTTGAGCGTGGCTCCATCAGCGGCTTGGGCGGCGGCTTCTGAAACCAAGTTGATCATGATTTGGCGCAGCGTTTGCGGTTCTGATATGGCCTCCAGGTTTTCTGTAATGTTGAGGTTGAGGGATATATTGCGGGCATTCAGGCTGGCAGTGTGAAATGCGATGGCTTCGGCAATGGCGGCGGCAACAGATGCGGTGGTGACGATGTCCTTGCGTTCATGGCCGGTCAGAAGTGCGGTGATGGCGAGCGCGTCTTCGGTAGATTTCAGAAGCATCCGGCCGCTGGCATGGATATCGCGGGCGTAGGCCGTGTAGCGGTCTGAGCCGAGCGGTCCGAAAACTTCCTGAGACATCAGTTCGGAAAATCCGAGTACCGCGTTGAGGGGGGTTCTGAGTTCATGGCTCATGCGGGTGGTGAGGCGCGACCAGGATGCGAGATCGATGCCGGGCTGGGATGTGCGCATCAGCAATTCAGCGATGAGCTTCGACTGTGTGACGGATGGGACAGATTGTTGGCCGCGCGGACCTGCTACATTGAAGCTCTTGACAACGCCTTGGATGTTTCCCGGCGAAAAGCTCAAAGGGTTAAAGGCCGCGACTAACGCAAGGCCAGCGCCGGAGAGAAACAGGAAGGCTGCAAGAGCCTCTGGCCCTACGTGAGGGACTGCCGTGCCTGCGATGGTGAGGAAGGCTGCGAAGGCGATGCAGGCGCCGCGCGTCAGATCACCTTTGCCGAGCGATATCAATTGTGTGGAGAGGTGGCGGTGGCCGCTTGTCAGCGCGGCAGAGAGCGCAAAGCTTCGCCGTTGAGTGGCGGACTGTGTCCATGCCATACCCTTGGTCCTTCCAGAATGTTGTGGTGTGTGACCCGCACTCCGGAGCGTCAAAAACATGCCCCGAATCACAGAATCACCATCGCTGATTTGCGACTCAGCTGTCGAGGGAGAATAATTCGCTTAGACTCGATTCGGGTGAAATTGCGGCGGTTTATGATCAGTGTGGCCGCTAATCCTCAAGCATGCGATTAACAATTTCACCTGCATCTCGTGAGAGATTCTTTTTGGCGGCGACCTTTTCGAGCGATTTGCGAGCCAGCGCCTGGCGTTTGGGCTCGAGCGATTTGAAACTGCGAAATGCGCCGAGCATACGGGCTGCAACCTGCGGATTGACGGCGTCGATTTCAAGAACCTTATCCGTCACGAACTGATAACCCGCGCCATCGGGGCGGTTGAATTGCACCGGGTTCGACATCGCGAAGATGCCGATCAGGGCGCGGACTTTGTTGGGCGTGGTGATCTTGAACAGCGGATGTTGGGTGAGAGCCGTGACATTGTCGAGCGTTGTTGGTAGCCCAGATTGCGCCTGCGCTGCAAACCAGGTGTCGATGACGAGGTGATCATCTTTCCAACGCTTGTAGAAATGTTTGAGGGTTTCCTTGCGGGCGGGTATATCGAGTGATGCGAGCTGGAACAGGGCGTAGGCGGCTTCCGTCATATTGCTCGCGGTCATGTAGTGGGCTTTGAGCCTCTCGTAGTCGGCTTTCGCTCCCCGGCTGGTGAGAAGGGCGAGGGCTGCATTGCGCAGTGCCCGGCGGCCCGCACTCTTGGCGTCAGGCGAAAACGCACCCTTTTTACTGGCCGAGCGGTCGTAGATCTCTTCAAGGAGATCGCCGAGATCGGTGCCAATGGTTTTGGCCAAGGCGCGGTGCGCCACATCAATCGCAGCGGGATCGACGTTAGTGCCGCGTTCGCGAGCAATATCGGATTGCGTCGGTAACTTCAGCAACTCGGCCTTGTAGGCGTCATCGAGGGACTCATCAGCCAATGTTGCCGCCAGTGCTTTTGCGTAGCTTTGTCCACCCTTCGGGTCTTTGCCGGGTGATTTGCCTGCAACAGCTTTTAAGAGCGTGCGGGTGGCGTAGGTGTTGGCAGCCTGCCAGCGATTGAAGGGATCGTGGTCGTGTGTCATCAAGAATTCATAGTCAGTATCTGGCAAGTCGATCTTGACATTGACCGGGGCTGAGAACCCGCGCAGCAGCGACGGCACAGGGCGGGATGTCACGTCCTTGAAGCGGAATGTCTCGGAGCGCTTGGTGAGGGTGAGCACACCGTCCGCGAGGCCGGTGCCCTTCTCCAATTTGAGATCCATTTCCTGGCCGTTTTGGCCAAGCAGCGCGATGCGGACCGGAATATAGAGCGGCTCTTTCTTGGATTGGCCAGGCGTTGGCGCCAAGCTCTGGTCGATGGTAAGTTCAGCGGTCTTTTTGATTTTGTCATAGGTCAGGCGGCAGACCAGCTCTGGCGTTCCGGCTTGGGAATACCAGCGCTTGAAGTGCGCGAGGCTTCGGCCACTCGCATCTTCGAAAGACTTGAGAAAGTCTTCGATGGTTGCGGCCTCGCCGTCGTGGCGATCAAAATACACGTCCATGCCGGCGCGGAAAGCTTTTGCGCCCAGGATGGTCTCGATCATGCGCACCAGTTCCGCGCCTTTTTCATAGACGGTTGGCGTGTAGAAGTTGTTGATCTCAACGTAGCTTTCGGGCCGCACGGGATGTGCGAGCGGACCTTGGTCTTCGGGAAACTGCAGGGACTTGAGCTGGCGCACGTCTGAGATCCGCTGCACGGCGCGCGAGCGCTCATCGCTGGAAAACTCCTGATCGCGATAGACGGTTAGGCCCTCTTTCAGGCAGAGCTGGAACCAGTCGCGGCAGGTGATGCGGTTACCGGTCCAGTTGTGGAAATATTCGTGTGCGACGACGCTCTCGATGGCTTCATAGATGGTGTCGGTGGCGGTCTCGGGCGAAGCGAGGACGAGCCGGTCATTAAAGATGTTGAGGCCCTTGTTCTCCATTGCGCCCATGTTGAAGTCCGAGACGGCAACGAGGTTGAACACGTCGAGATCGTATTCGCGCCCGAAGCGCTTCTCGTCCCAGGCCATCGAGCGTTTCAGCGCGTCCATGGCCCAATGCGCGCGTGCTTCCTTGCCGTGTTCGACATAAATGGCGAGATCTACCTCGCGGCCCGACATGGTCTTAAATTTAGAGGCGATGGGTGAGAGATCGGCCCCGACAATGGCGAAAAGATAGCAAGGCTTGGGATGAGGATCGCGCCAGATGGCGTAATGGCGTTTGCCGCGCGAAAGAGTTCCGCGTTCTATCAGGTTGCCGTTGGCGAGGAGTTGCGGGGCTTCACTGACATCGCCCTCGAGTCGTACAGTGTATTTGGCCAGCACATCTGGGCGGTCGAGGAAGTAGGTGATGCGGCGGAAGCCTTGCGCCTCGCACTGAGAGCAGTAGACTCCGCGAGAACGGTAGATGCCTTGGAGGGCTGTATTGGCTTCGGGATTGACGATGGTGACAATATCGAGCGTGAAGGGTTTTTTCGGGGTCTTCTTGAGGGTCAGGCTGGTGGCGTCACAGATGTAGTCTTTGGCTGGCAGCATTTTTCCGTTGAGGGCAATCGATTCCAGGTTCAGATGCTCGCCATCGAGGACGAGGTTTGCATCTTTGTCTGCGGCTTTGGGGTTGCGGCGCATTGATAATTTGGCCGCGACGCGCGTGTTTGTGGGGTCAAGCGCAATGTTGAGGTGCGCCTGATCAATCAGGAAATCGGGCGGCTGATAGTCCTTGAGACGGATGGGGCGCGGGGTCTCTGTCTTCATGGCATCCTGATCTTTGAAGGTCGGGCGGCGGCGCGTGTAACGAGAGACGGCGTCAGCCAAGGCGGTGGCGGAATTCATCGTAGCCGAAAGCACGGACAACGCGGTATCCAGTTTTTTCATCCCAAATGGCAAGATCCGGCAGCGGCACGCCGTTGAAAGTAGTGTTTTTGACGAACGAGTATTGCATCATATCTGTGAAGATCAGCCGGTCGCCAACTTTGAGGGGATTAGCAAATGAGTATTCGCCAATGACGTCGCCGGTCATACAGGTTTTGCCGCCCAACAGGTAGGTGTGGGCGAGGACGCCGGCTTCCTTGGCGCCGATGATCTCGGGGCGGTAAGGCACTTCGAGCACATCCGGCATGTGGGTCGAAGCCGAGGCGTCAAGAATGGCGATGTCTTTATCGTTCTTGTGCAAGTCGAGCACGGTCGCAACCAGATAGCCGGTATCGACGACGAGGCCAGCGCCGGGCTCTAGGATCACGTCAACTTTGAATTCAGCCTTGAAGGCTTTTATGGCCGCGATTAGCTTGGCAACATCGTAGCCCGGCTTATTGATAAAATGCCCGCCGCCGAAATTGACCTGTTTGACCTTTTTGACATACGGACCGAGTTCGCGGGCGACATGCTCGATTAATCCGACGGAGCCTTCGTGTTTGGCTTCACACAGGGCGTGGGTGTGCAGGGTGTGAACCTCGGCCCAGGGCACGTGTTCCAGCATCTCGCGGGTGGCTCCGAAACGCGAATACGGTGCGCAGGGGTCGTAAAGATTGCCGCCGAGCGTAGCCATCGAGAAACCGGGATTAATGCGGATGCCGATGTGCTTGCCGGCTTGTTTGACCTTCGGTGCGAAGCGGCGGATCTGATCAGGCGAGTTGAAATAGATGTGGTCAGCGAGCTTTGAGAGCCGCATTATTTCGCCTTCGGTGTAGGCGGGCGAGTAGGCGTGGACTTCCTTACCAAACTCTTCGCGCCCGAGCCGTGCTTCGTATTCGCCGCTCGCCGTCGTGCCATCCAGTGTGTCGCGCATCAGTGGAAAGGCGGCGGGCATGGCAAAGGCTTTGGTGGCGAGCAGAATTTTGCAGCCTGTTTCGCGCTTGATGCGGGCAGCCGTCGCCATGTTGCGCGCCATCAAGCCGGTGTCGAGGACATAGGCGGGTGTTGCGATGTTGGAGGGGAGTTTAGGGGGCATGGGTTTCTCTTGGACGGCGAAACAAAACGGCATGATATGTGGGGCTTCTCAGCCTTCCTGTCTACTCCGCGATTTTGACCTCAAAAGTGCGTTTTGAGATTTCGCCGCTGGCCAGTTTGGCTGTGATGGAGAAACTGTCGGTGCCGGTCGCGCCCGCGCGGGCGGTGTAATAGATACCAGTGCCAGTAGCTTTAGCGCCAACACAAGTGCCTTGGGCGGTTGCAGCAAGTGTCGTTGATTGGCCGGGGGTGAAGGTGACTTCGCCTTTGGCAGGCGGTTGATCGACGGTGATCACGGGCGCGGCGATCGGCTCACAGTTCTTGCCAACGCCCGCCATGATGAAAACGCGCGACGGGCGGCCAGCGACGACAGGGGCATCGCGTGTTGCGGCGTCGGTGGTTGGAGCGGGTGTCAAGGTGGTTTGCGCCGGAAAAGGCTCGGGTGACGAGCAGGCAGTGGTGACAAGCACAATGGCGATGAATAGAAAATTCTGAAGTTTCACGTACATGTTCGCCAATTGGAGATAAGTTTTCCCTCTCCCCGTGGTGTAAGGGGAGAGGGGGATAACTTTATGTCTTCACCGCGAACAGCTTTTTCTGGTCGTCTTTTTCGATTTCCTTGAGGTGCCAGGGCAGGCCCTGTTTGGCCAGTTCTTCCAAGAACGGCTCGGGCGGCAATTGCTCGACGTTGAAGACGCCGCCCTTTTGCCCGCCGGGCGGTGTCCACAATCCCTTGAACATCATCATGGCGCCGACAACGGGCGGCACGCCGGTGGTGTAGGAAATCGCTTGCGCGCCGACTTCCTTGTTGGTTTGGGCGTGATCGCAAACATTCCAAATGATGTGGCGTTTCTTCTTGCCCTTGCGGATACCTTTGAGCACAACGCCGATCGAGGTTTTGCCGGTGTAGTTCTCAGCCAGCGATGACGGCTCGGGCAGCAGGCATTTCAAGAATTCCATCGGAATGACGGGCGTGCCTTTGTACATGACCGGATCGATGCGGGTCATGCCGACGTTGGCGAGCACATCGAGATGCTTGATGTAGTTATCCGAGAACGTCATCCAGAAGCGGATTTGCTTCAGGCCCTTGATGTTTAGAACCAGGCTTTCCTCTTCCTCGTGGTAGATGAGGTAAGATTTCACCGGGCCGACTTCTGGATAATCGACCATCGTAGAAATGCTCATGGCATCGATCTCGATCCATTCGCCGTCTTTCCAGTATTTTCCGCGCTGAGTGACTTCGCGCAGGTTGATCTCGGGATTGAAGTTGGTCGCGAACGCCTTGCCGTGGTCGCCAGCATTGCAGTCGATGATGTCGATGGT
>JAYTQI010000151.1:0-2136 GCA_043746825.1 Hyphomicrobium sp.
AAACAACATCGAGAATATCTTCAACATCCACGGCACCGATGATCCGGCCAAGATCGGCCGCCGCCAGCCGAAGATCCTCCGCGCGCAGTTCGATGTCGCGATCATTTTCCGAAATGAACGACTGGACATGTGCGACCGCCATTTCAATGGCCTGGCGATGGCGAGCCCGGGTGATGACAACTGGCTCGTTCGGCCGAACTGTAACCGTTGCAACCCTGCCGATCTCGGCGATCAAATCTGAAAGCCCCGCGCCGGTGAGCGCCGAAACTCCTAGCGTGCCTGACGGACAAATTTCTCCGGGATTGATTCCGGTGGCGAGATCGATCTTGGTGCGAACAACCCGCAACGCTTTGACCTTGCCGGCTATCTCCGGCGGAACCGGCAACTCAGGTTCTGACACACTCGAAAGCCATAGCACCAGGTCGGCATCCCGCGCGCTCGCGAACGAACGCCGGATCCCCTCTCGTTCAACTCCACTCTCGGCCGGGCGAACTCCAGCGGTGTCGCTCAAGACCACAGGAATTCCGCCAAGATCGAGCGAAACCTCGATAACATCGCGCGTTGTACCAGCCTCGGGCGAAACGATTGCTACATCACGGGCGGCTAATGCGTTCATCACACTCGACTTGCCAGCGTTCGGCGGTCCAGCCAGAACAACCCGGAAGCCTTCACGAACAATTTCACCGCGCCGTCCATCCGCCAAGGCGCCGGCCAGCGCGATTTCGATCTTTTTGGCAATTGACCTCGCCGCTTTCATGACTTCATGCGGCACATCCGGCTCATCTGAAAAGTCAATGCCCGCTTCAACGAGCGCCATCGCAGCAATTAAATCACGGCGCCACGCATCGACTTTTCCCTTGAGGTATCCCGATGACTGGCTGATCGCGCGCATTCGCTGCAGCTCGGTATTGGCGTCAATCAAATCGGCCAGGCCTTCGGCTTCCGATAAATCGAGTTTGCCGTTCTCAAAAGCCCGGCGGGTAAAATCACCAGGCTCGGCCAGCCGCGAAAGGCCGGTTGCGCTTAGGGCATCGAAAATGGCCGCGACCACGGCGCGGCCGCCGTGAGCGTGGAGTTCAACCATATCCTCGCCGGTAAAACTCGCGGGCGCCCGGAACCAGACAATGAGCGCGCGATCAAGAACGGCTTTGGTCAGCGGATGCCGGAGGGTTCGAAGGGCCAGCTCGCGCGGAGGGGGCAATGCGTATTCCGAGAGCAAGGAGAGGACGGCCCGTGATTTCGGCCCGGTAATCCGGAACACCGCGATGCCGGCCTTGCCAGTGGCCGTCGACAAAGCATGGACGGTTGGCCGTTCCATAGTAATCCTGCTGGCTGGCGGTCGTTCTGGAGACTATGTTCACTGTTTCGCGCGACGCACATCGGTCAGGCAACTGCCCCCTGTGCTGTCGCAAGCGCCCGGAGCTTCGTCAATTCCCATGAACCGCCTTGCCGCTGAAACAAGCCCCTATCTGCTGCAACACCAGCACAATCCGGTTGACTGGTGGGGTTGGAATGACGCTGCCCTCAAGGAAGCAAGAAACACCGGAAAGCCTATCCTGCTTTCAATCGGTTATTCGGCCTGTCACTGGTGTCACGTGATGGCGCACGAGAGTTTTGAGGACATGGAAACCGCCAATCTGATGAACCGGCTGTTCGTCAACATCAAGGTTGACCGGGAAGAGCGGCCCGACATCGACACAATTTACATGTCCGCACTGCATGCGCTTGGCGAACAAGGCGGCTGGCCGCTGACAATGTTTCTGAACTCCGCCGGCGAACCGTTTTGGGGCGGAACCTATTTCCCCAACGAGGAGCGGTTTGGCCGGCCGTCCTTCAAGCGGGTGCTCACGGAAATCGAGCGCACGTTCCGGAGGGAACCGGAAAAAATCACTGCGAACGCAAGAGCAATTCTGCAAAGGCTTAAAGCCCGGCCCGCGAAGGGCAAACTTACCGGCCTTGATGATGCGGGCCTTGCGGACCTCGCCGGCAGGATGGTCTCGCTGGCCGACATGGAACATGGCGGGATGAAGGGCGCGCCGAAATTTCCGCAGTATCCATTCTTCTGGTTCCTTTGGCGCGCGGGCGTTCGATATGACATCAATGGTGCCCGGCAAGCCGTAATCCGAACACTGGAGG
>JAYTQI010000152.1:0-4695 GCA_043746825.1 Hyphomicrobium sp.
AGGGCCACCGAGGCGACGTTCTGGTGCTCTACGCCGATACGCCACTCATCCAACCTGAGACGATCAAGCGCTTGCGCTCAGACCTCGGGCGTGGCGCCAGCATTGCGGTGCTAGGGTTCCGCGCTAAGGATCCTTTAGGCTATGGCCGACTTTTGACAGAGGCGAATGGCACACTCATCGCCATCCGGGAAGATAAAGACGCCAATACCGAAGAGCGCAAGATCAACCTATGCAACTCTGGTGTTCTGGCGTTTCGCGTTCCCAACTTGGCGAGCCTGCTGGACAAGGTCGGAAATGCCAACGCCAAGGGCGAATACTATTTGACGGATGCGGTTGAGATCGCGCGCTGGCAGAACTTAAAATCAGCTGTGGTTGAATGCCCAGAGACTGAAGTTTTGGGCGTCAATGCCCGTGATCAGCTGGCGAGCGCCGAAGCCATCTGGCAGGCGCGCGCGAGGGCAGCGATGATGCGCGACGGTGTCACCATGATCGCCCCGGAAACAGTGTGGCTATCGTTCGACACTGTAATTGGCCGCGACGTGAAGATTGAGCCCAACGTGTTTTTCGGGCCAAGCGTGCGCATAGGCGATAACGCTGAGATCAGAGCCAACTGCCACATTGAAGGCGCAACGATTGCCAAGGGTGCGCGCGTTGGTCCCTTTGCGCGCCTGAGGCCGGGCGCAAGGCTTGGTGAAGACGTCCATGTCGGCAATTTTGTCGAGGTCAAAAACGTCGAGATGGCGGCGGGTTCAAAAGCCAATCATCTCGCCTATCTCGGCGATGGAACAGTTGGCGAAAAGGCCAACATCGGTGCTGGCACCATCTTCTGCAATTACGACGGGTTCAACAAGCATAAGACCGAAATTGGTGCGGAAGCCTTCATCGGTTCAAACTCGGCGCTGGTCGCACCTGTTAAGATTGGGGCTGGCGCATACATCGGGTCGGGCAGCGTCATTACCAAGAATGTCGCAGCCGGCAGTTTAGCGCTTGAGCGCGCGCCGCAAGAGGAGCGCCCCGGCTGGGCAGATAAATTCCGGGCCATGATGGGGCGGCGAAAGCCAAAATCTTAACGCTGCACGGCATTTGCACAGCTAAGGCTGGACTGCATGGTTTTGAAACATTCTGTGACTTGTGATGGTTGTTAACCTAGTCAAAGGTTACTGCCGGGGCCTCATAATACAGGGACGTAAGCGATGTGTGGGATCGTAGGTATCCTCGGTAAGACACCTGTTGCGACGAACCTTGTCGACGCTTTGCGCCGCCTTGAGTATCGCGGCTACGACTCAGCGGGCGTCGCGACAATAGAAGCCGGGCACCTTGAGCGCCGCCGCGCCGAAGGCAAGCTCCGCAATCTCGAAAAGCGTCTTCTCCTGGAGCCATTAGCTGGCTGCACCGGCATTGGTCACACCCGTTGGGCCACCCACGGCCGCCCGACCGAGCGCAACGCCCATCCGCACATGACAGCAAAAGTCTCGGTGGTCCACAACGGCATCATCGAGAATTTTCGCGAGTTGAGACTAGATCTCGAGGCCAAAGGCCATAAGTTTGAGACCGACACAGACACCGAAGCCGTTGTGCATCTCATCACAGAGGAAATGCAAAAGGGCACCGGACCTGTAGACGCGGTCAAAGCCGCCTTGCAACAGCTGCAAGGCGCATTCGCGCTAGGCATCATTTTCGCAGGCCACGACGATCTGATGATCGCGGCCCGCCAAGGTTCGCCGCTAGCTATAGGCCATGGCTCGGGTGAAATGTACTTGGGTTCCGACGCCATTGCCTTAGCGCCATTTACCGATGCGATCACGTACTTGGAAGAAGGCGATTGTGCGGTCATGCACCGCGCGGGCGCTGAAATCTTTGATCGCGCCGGCAAACGCGTTGACCGGCCGATGATCAAGTCGGTGGCGAGCTCGCTGCTAGTCGATAAGGGTAACCACCGCCACTTCATGGCGAAAGAGATCCACGAACAGCCGGAAGTTATCAGCCACACGCTGACCAATTATCTCGATATGGCCGAGGGTAAAGTCAACTTCCCTGATCTCGGCATTGATCTCTCTAAGATCAGCCGGGTCACGATTTCAGCCTGCGGCACAGCCTTCTATGCCGGTCTCGTCGCCAAATACTGGATCGAACGGCTGGCGCGGGTGCCGGTTGAAATCGACATCGCCTCGGAACTGCGTTACCGCGAAGCACCGATGCCGGAAGGCGGCTTGGCCGTATTCGTTTCCCAATCCGGCGAGACCGCAGACACTTTGGCAACGCTGCGATATTGCAAGACCAACGGCCAGCGCATTGCCTCGATTGTAAATGTTAGAACTTCGACGATTGCGCGCGAGAGCCATGCCGTATTGCCGATTTTGGCTGGCCCTGAAATTGGCGTCGCCTCGACCAAGGCGTTCACCTGTCAGCTTTCCGTATTGGCATGCCTCGCAATCGCGCTCGGCCGCGCACGCGGCACGATTACGGCGAAGGCAGAAGCCGAAATCGTCAAGGCGCTCATGGAGCTGCCGCGCCATATCTCGTCCATCATCCGCAATGAGCAGCAGTTTGTGGCCATCGCTCATGAGTTGTCCAAAGCCCGCGACGTGCTCTATCTCGGACGCGGGCTGTCTTATCCAATCGCGATGGAAGGTGCCTTGAAGCTCAAGGAAATTTCCTACATCCACGCCGAGGGTTATGCGGCTGGCGAGTTGAAACACGGTCCGATTGCGCTCATTGATGAAAATGTGCCGGTGATTGTGGTCGCACCTGAAGACGACTTGTTCGACAAGACCGTCTCGAACATGCAGGAAGTCGCAGCGCGTGGCGGCCAGATTATCCTGATCTCGGACGCTTCCGCTGACAAAGTCTCCTGTAAACTGGCCGCCCACATCAAGATGCCGAAGGCATCATACTTCACCAGTCCGCTGCTTTACGCGGTGCCGACTCAGTTGATCGCGTATCACACGGCGGTGGTCATGGGCACGGACGTCGATCAACCGCGCAACCTGGCGAAATCTGTCACAGTCGAATGACGGGGACAACAGGGTTAATGCGGCGCCCTGAATTTGCCTCGTTGAACTGGTTGCAATAGGGTTGCTTCAGAGGGTGCGGCGTATTCGAAGAAGCCACCGCTGGAAGGGATCCGGGTTATGGGGCAGTTCTCAAGATGCGCGCGCGCGTCTGCGCTGACTGTTTGCGCAGTCATTGCAGCGGCACTTTGTGCACACGACGTCAGTGCCGCAGCCACAAAGGGCAAGGCGAAGCCAGCGCAAGCTGCCGTTGCCCCAGACGATGAAACTGCGCAAAAACAAAAATCCACGGCCGCCACGCACAATGCTTACGAGGCTGGTGTGAAATCTTATCAGAGCGGCAAGTTTGAACCCGCAGTTCAGTCGTTCACGGCCGCCTTGCGCGGCGGCGGGCTGCCAGCAACAGACATGGCTCACGCGCTTTACTATCGCGGGCTCGCCTACAAAAAGCAGAGCAAGCCAGGCCTCGCCATTTCAGACCTCACTAGCGCACTCTGGTTGAAAAACGGCTTGAGCGACAGCGAGCGGGCGAGCGCGGCATCTGAGCGCTCTGAAGCATATCGCATGGCCGGCCTCGGTGATGGCAGCACCGGAGCTGACCAAGTATCCGTTGCAGACCCGAACCCGCAAACTACGAACGCCAAGGCGGCGGCGCCGTCTACGGCCTCTGCAACGGCTGAGACAGGTTCTTCCGCGAGCAAGGCTGTTCGCGTGGCCCGCCAATCGGAAGATATTGCGAGCATGCAGGCAGCTGTTGGCGGGCAAACAGAACCCGCTCCGTCGCCAGCTGCAGCACCAACTCCGGTGCCGCGCCCCGCTGAGGCGAAAGCCGCGGGCTCGGGCAGTGGCCAAAACGAGCAGCTCTTATCGGCCCTCAATCAGAACGCCGCGCGAACTGAAACAGTAAGCAGCCAAGCGCCCGCACTATCGGCGGCGCCAGTTGAAAATGTGGCGCATGCATCATCGCCGGTGACAGCAGCAGCGAGCGGTGTACCAAACTCGATTTCTGGGTTCTTCTCAAACATGTTTGGCGGTGGCAGCGCCACGGCGCCACCGGCTGCTGCGGCGCCAGTGACCACGGCCTCGACAAACACGGGCCCTACGTCTGCAACATCAAGCTGGTCTGACGCCTCCGCCACGGCACCTTCATCCGCGAAAAAGGGCACGCCAGCCAAGGCCGCGCAGCAAGTTGCGGCCCTCCAGACTGCGCCTGCAGCGCAACCGTCACTAGCAGCTTTACCCGTGCAGGCTCAGCAAGCCGCCGCGCCACAGGTCAAGGGCGGCAAGTATAAGGTTCACATTGCGGCTGTGCGCTCAAGGGCTGAGGCTGACGCTCTGGCGCAAAAGCTCATTCAGCAGCAGGGTGCGCATCTCTTGAACAGAACGCCGACGGTTGACGAAGCCGTGATCGGAAGTATGGGCACCTTTTACCGGGTTCGGGTCGGTTCGTTCGCAACAGCTGAAGAGCCACGAGGCCTCTGCAACACGTTGCGGACCAGTGGCTTTGATTGTCTCGTCGTGACAAACTAGGGTTGGCCCGGCGTAACCGGGCGCTACCCGAGCAGGATGATGACCGCCAACCCTGAGACGAAGCCACCGCAGACCGGCGCGACAGACGCTGCGCAACTCAGCCACGGGCTGCAGCGCCTGGTACGCGATGATGGCTCTAGCGGCTGGCGTCTCG
>JAYTQI010000153.1:0-4690 GCA_043746825.1 Hyphomicrobium sp.
ATGAGTTTACCAATGGAACAACCAGCGTGGCTAGCGGCTGCGTGGGGCGAATATGGCGTCGCGGAAATTGCGGGCGCTGAGGATAACCCTGCGATCCAGGCGTATTATCGCGATATTGGCCACGGGGCTGCGCTGCATGATGAAACCGCGTGGTGCGCGGCGTTTTTGGGCGCGATGCTGGTCCGCAGCGGCGAAACGCACACCAGCTCTCTGATGGCGCGCTCGTATCTGGGCTGGGGCGAGCCCTTGGATGAGCCGAGGGTGGGTGCGATTGCGGTTTTAGAGCGGGGCAGCGATCCCAACGCCGGGCACGTTGGGTTTGTAGTGGGCACTGCGGGCAAACGCATCTTTCTTCTTGGCGGCAATCAGGGTGACCGGGTTTCGGTGGCGGCGTTCGAGGTAAACCGCGTGCTGGCCTATCGCTGGCCGCAGGGTGCGCCAGTGACGCAAGTGCCAGTTGCAAACGCCAAAGGTATCTTCCAGCGCGCGCTCGCGCACGTTTTGGAAATGGAAGGCGGCTTCAGCGACGACCCGTTTGATCCGGGTGGTCCGACCAATCGCGGCATTACGCTCGAAGATTTCGCGCGCTGGAAAGGCGTGAGCGCCGATGCAACCTCGCGGGCGCGGCTCGTAGATGAGCTGAAGCGGATTTCCGACGATACGGTTATCGCAATTTATACGAACCGTTATTGGCGCCCGGCGGGGTGCCCGGACTTGCCGGCGGCGCTGGCTTTCATGCACTTCGATGCCGCCGTCAATCATGGGGTGGGCGGCGCGATACGCCTTCTGCAGCAGGCGGTGGGTGTGGATGTGGACGGCGAAATCGGGCCGTTGACGCGGGCGGCGATCACAGCGCGTCCGGTGGCTGAGACCCTTGTGCAGTACGCCGAACAGCGCCGCGCCCGCTATCGCGAGCTTGCCACGTTCTGGCGGTTTGGGCGCGGCTGGCTCAATCGCGTTGAGGCGACGCTGAAAGCCGCGAACGCGGAACTTAACGTTCGA
Source organism: Hyphomicrobium sp. (assembly GCA_043746825.1). Classification (GTDB taxonomy): domain Bacteria; phylum Pseudomonadota; class Alphaproteobacteria; order Rhizobiales; family Hyphomicrobiaceae; genus Hyphomicrobium_B. The sequence continues at coordinate 1,003 of JAYTQI010000153.1, forward strand.
GAAAAATCCAACTCAACCCAAATTTCAAAAGGAGACCACGGCATGATCAACGATATGCAAACGGACACGACACAAAAATGGTGGCTGCAATCGCGCACGATCTGGGGCGCAATCATTACGGCGGCGGCGGCGGTGGTGCCGGTGCTTGGGCCGATGATTGGCGTGAATATTCCAAGTGAGGTCATCAAACAGGCCGGTGATCAGACACTGTCCGTTGTGCAGGCGCTGGCGGGACTATTTGGCACGGCTCTCACCATCTACGGCCGCGTCCACGCGACACTGCCATTGGTGCGCAAGGATGTCAGCGTCAAGATTTGAGGACATGACGTCATCCCCGTGCCCGCGCGTGAAGCGCGCGGGAAGTAAGGCGGGGATGACGTCACTCAAACCATTCATGCCCGGTTCAGGCAGCGGGGAATAGGGTTAAGGTTCTTTGAGAGGCTTGAGCGATGTCTCAATTGGCTGCCACAATTCTGACCGCCGCAGCGGCTGGACTTAATGTCCCAGCCGCGAACGCTGGCGATTGTTTAGTGGACTGGGCGGCCGCGAGCCAGATTGTTAAGTCTGAGAACTTGCTGACCGTTGAGCAGCTTTCAAGCTCGGCGAGCGATCAAATCCAGGGCCAGATCGTAAAAACCACGCTGTGCCGGGAAAACGGTGGCTATGTTTACCGTCTTGTCGTGCGCGACCCCAAGGGCCAGATGAAGTCTGTGGTGATTGATGCCCGCGGCGCACCTGGCGGTCCAGGCAAACCCCAAACGAAGCGCTAGAATTTAGGCGCAAAGGGCAGCTATAAGGGCTGATCGAACAGCAACGGATCAACAGGCCCCCCAGTGCGCGCACTCGTCGTCGAAGATGATAAAGACTTGAACCGGCAACTCGTGGCCGCTCTCGCTGATGCTGGCTACGCCGTCGACACCGCGCTCGACGGCGAGGAGGGCTACTTCCTCGGCGACACTGAGCCCTACGATGTCGTGATCCTCGATATCGGATTGCCGAAGATGGATGGCATCTCCATCCTCGAGCAATGGCGGCGGTCGGAACGCAACATGCCGGTCATTATTCTCACCGCCCGCGACCGCTGGAGTGACAAGGTCACCGGCATGGACGCGGGCGCTGATGATTACCTCGCCAAGCCTTTCCACATGGAAGAATTACTGGCGCGGGTGCGGGCGCAAGTGCGGCGCTTGTCCGGTCATGCCAAGGCTGAGATTGAATGCGGACCGTTGCGGCTTGATACCAAGTCGGCGCGCGTGACCTGCAACGGCCAGCAGATAAAACTGACCTCGCATGAATTCCGCCTGCTCGCGTATTTGATGCACCACAACGGCCGGGTGGTGTCGCGCACCGAGCTGGTCGAGCATTTGTATGACCAGGATTTTGACCGCGACTCCAATACCATTGAAGTCTTCATCGGCCGGTTGCGCAAAAAGATCCCCGTCGATTTCATCCAGACGGTGCGCGGCCTTGGCTATCGTTTGAGCCAAGAGGGCGATGAGGTTTAACTCTCTCGCATTCCGGCTTTTTGCGACCTCGGCGGCGTGGACGCTGCTTGTCCTGCCGCTGGCTGGATATTTGATCTATTCCCTCTACCGCGATGACGTGCAGGCGAGCTTTGATGCACAGCTTAAAAAGCTCTTAACCGCCGTTGACGTCGATAGCATGAACTCCACAACAGATGAGCCAGTTCAGCCGCAGAACCTCTATGAGCCACTGTTTGAGGTGACGCATTCCGGTTGGTATTGGCAGATCAAGCCGATTGTGCAGGGCACGGGGCGGACACTGGTATCAGCGTCATTAGCGACAGAGTCGCTGGCCTCGCCCTATGACAAAAAATTTCCGACTGATGATACCGGCACCCGCTGGATGAACGTGCCCGGCCCTAAAGGCGAGACCATCCGCATTTTAGAGGTCATCGATACGCCGGGGCATGATCCGTTGAAGGCCGAGTATTCGGTCATCGTCGCCGGTCCGCTTGATTGGCTGGAAGCCACCATAAGCAAATTCCGCAATCGCTTAGCCATTGCTCTGTCATTGGCGGGGCTTGGCCTGGTGACGGTGACGTTGTTTCAAGTGCGCTTCGGGCTACTGCCATTGCGGCGCATTGAAAAAGGCTTAGCGGCGGTGCGCTCGGGAGATGCGGCCAAACTGGTGGGGCAGTTGCCCGCCGAAATCGAACCGCTGCAATCCGAGATTAACGCCCTCATTCAATCTAATCAGGAAATTGTTGACCGGGCCCGCACACAGGTTGGCAATCTCGCACATGCGCTCAAAACCCCGCTCGCCGTCATCACCAATGAAGCGCGCGACGACAAGGGTAAGTTGGGCCCTAAGGTTTCCGAACAAGCCCAGATCATGCGTGATCAGGTTTCGCATTATCTTGATCGCGCCCGGATGGCGGCGAGTGCAGGCGCGATTGGCCGGGTGACAATGGTTGAACCCGTGGCTGAGCCGCTGGTGAGGGCCCTTGAGCGCATCCATCGCGAGAAAGGCGTGGCGGTGACGATGTCGGTGACGCCCGGTGCCAAGTTCCAGGGCGAAAAGCACGACCTCGAGGAAATGCTCGGCAACCTGCTGGACAATGCCTGTAAGTGGTGCCGCAAGGCGGTGTATCTCAATGTCAGCGTTGTGCAACCCGATCCCGCCTCGAAAGCCCGGCGCATGAAAATCGTTGTCGAGGATGATGGGCCGGGGCTGACAGCCGGGCAACGCGCCAAGATCGGCAAACGCGGCATGAGATTGGATGAGACAAAACCGGGCTCGGGTCTAGGCCTTTCCATTGTCAGCGACCTTGCGACCTCCTATCGCGGCGCGATGACACTGGACGCGTCCCCCCGTGGCGGCCTGCAAGCGATCCTCGATTTACCGGCGGTTTGAAGGTGTTAAGCTGGGCCTTGGCGCCTCCGCAAGCATAAGACTTGTCCCACAAATGCCCGAATCGGGTGGCCATTCCGCCTTGCCGGGTGCACAATCGTTGGGTAGGCAATGCTCAGATGGGGTGCATGCGATGGGGTTTCCTGACGCTGCCGGACTTAACAATTGAGGTTTGCCATGCGCAGCACGCGCGCTTTTTTGCTTTTGCCGGTTTGTGTGTTGGCAGCGGCTTGCTCCAATCAGGACGGCTCTGCGAACAAGGCTGATACTGGCTTGATCCTCGGCGGCGTTGCGGGCGGCATCGTCGGCAATCAGTTCGGCAAGGGCAAAGGCAATGTGCTCGCGACCGTCGCTGGCGCGGTGGTTGGCGGGCTTGTTGGCAGCGAGATCGGCAAGAGCATGGATCAGCGCGACCGGCAGTTGGCGCAAGAAGCCGAGTTTGATGCTCTGGAGCGCGGCAACTCTGGGTCGGCTCGCAAATGGAAGAATCCGGATAACGGCCGTTACGGCGAGGTCATCCCGAGCAAGCCTTATAAGCGCGGCGCTAACGATTGCCGCGACTACACTCACACCATTTATATGGACGGGCGCCCGCAGCAAATGCGTGGTACCGCCTGTCGCAATCCCGACGGCACCTGGGCCAACGTCAGCTAAACAGGCGCGTTTAACAAAAACCGCGACACATAGGCTGCGCTCCGCGCTCAACGCTTGCACCAAAGGCGTTGCGATCCTATTGCCTTGAACTTGGGCTCTCATAGGATACGCGGATGGCGTTCTGGATCGCAGTGGCGGTGTTGGCGGCGGCAGTGACGTT
>JAYTQI010000154.1:0-4679 GCA_043746825.1 Hyphomicrobium sp.
AACCCGGCGGCTAAAACGGCTGCGGCGGTTGCCTATGATACGGTTGAGGCAGCCAAGGGCCCGATCCGCAAATTGGTCTCGACCTCGGGCCCTGTCCGCGCCCTTGTGACCGTCTCGGTTGGGTCGCAGCTTTCCGGCCAGATCGACAAACTTTCCGTTGATTTCAACAGTGAGGTCAAAGAAGGCGACGTGCTCGCCACCATCGACAACCGTTCCTATGCCTCCAAAGTCGCACAGGCCAAAGCAGACCTCGCGGTTGCCAAAGCTGCGCTCAGCAATCAGGAAGCAACGTTGAAGCGCGGTGAAGCCGTCAAACTGCAAGCCGAGCGCAGCAACGACCGTCAGGAGACGTTGCAGAAGAAAGGTTTTGCCACCACCGTTGCCGTCGATAACGCCAAACGTGATGTCGATGTCGCGAAAGCCGACATCGAGGTCGCCCGCGCCCAAATCGAGAGCGCCAAGGCAGGAATTGCGCAGCGTGAAGCGCAGTTGAAGCAGGCCGAAATTGATCTCGAGCGCACCCGTATCGTCGCGCCGATCAATGGCACCGTGATCTCGCGCACCATCGATGAAGGCCAAACTGTCGCCGCCAGCTTGCAGGCCCCTGAGCTGTTCAAAATCGCCCAGGACTTGCGCCGCATCCGCATTGAAGCGCAAGTCAACGAAGCGGATGTCGGCGCCGTTCAAGAGGGCAATACCGTGATGTTCACGGTTGACGCTTATCCTGACCGAACGTTTGAGGGTAAGGTCACGCAAGTCCGCTTGTCGGCAACCGAGTTGGCAAACATCGTCACTTATACGGTGATCATCGAAGCCTCGAACAATGATCGCAAGCTGTTTCCGGGTATGACCGCCAACGCTCAAATCGAGGTCGCCAAGAAAGACAGCGTTTTGCGCGTGCCCAACGACGCGCTGCGATTCAAGCCGCGTGGCGACGGGGCTGAACCACAAGGCAACCGCAGCGAGAAGATGCTCGTTCGCCTCAAGACCGATCTGCAATTGACGGACGCCCAGGAAACGGCGCTGCGCGAAGAATTCAAGAAACTGGCACCGCCAAAGCCCTCTGGTCCAACTGCCCAGGCCGATCCCGTCGCTGACGCCTCGGCCATGCGCCAGCGTATGCAGTCCGCGATCGAGAAAACGCTATTGCCCACGCTCAGCGCCGAGCAGCGGCCGTTATTCGACAAATGGAAACGCGGCCGCGAGAACACCAAGGCAGGCGCTGTTTACGTGCTTGATGCGGCCGGCAACCCGGAACGCCGCCAGGTCCGGCTTGGCATTGCGGACGATCAATTTGTTGAGATTTTTAGCGGGCAACTGAATGAAGGCGAGCGTATCATTCTTCGTATCCACGAAACAAAAAAATGACCGCGCAGGAGTCTAATTACAAAAACGGTGAGGCGCTGCAGCCTGCGGCTCTGATCCGTGCGGAGCACATCACCAAAACCTATCAGATGGGCGATCAGGCCGTGCGCGCCCTGGATGATGTTTCGCTTGAGATCAAGAGCGGAGATTTTGTCGCGATCATGGGGCCGTCGGGTTCCGGCAAATCAACGATGATGAACCTGATTGGCGCGCTCGATAAACCAAGCACCGGCGTGATGTCGATTGATGGCCGCAACATCGCGGAGATGTCGTCAGATGACCTCGCCGATATGCGAAATCACACTATTGGCTTCGTCTTCCAGCAGTTTAATTTGTTGGCCCGCACGCCAGCCTTGCGGCAAGTCATGCTGCCGCTGCTCTACAGCCATCCCCGGCCCGCCGACGCCGAAGACATGGCGCGCCAGCGGCTCATTCAAGTGGGATTAGGCGACCGTCTCGATCATCATCCCCGGCAATTGTCGGGCGGTCAGCAGCAGCGGGTGGCGATTGCCCGCGCGCTTGTCAACAATCCGAAAATCCTGCTCGCGGACGAGCCAACCGGAGCGCTGGACACCAAGACGAGTCAAGAAATCATGGCGCTTTTTGCTAAGCTCAATGACGATGGCATTACGGTCATTCTCGTCACGCATGAACCCGACATCGCCGCTTGCGCCCGCCGCAAGATCGTGTTCCGCGATGGTAAGATCGTCGATGACGCCAAGAACACGCCGCGCAAGGTCATTGCTTCAGAACCTGCTTTAGACCGGGTCGGGGAGCTGGCATGAACCTAATTGACAGTTTCAGTGTCGCGTGGACGGCGTTGCGCTCCAACCTTTTGCGTTCGATCCTCACAACGCTGGGTATTGTGATCGGTGTCGCTTCGGTGATCATTCTGGTGGCCGTTGGCTCGGGCGCACGCAGTGAAGTTGACAAACAGATCGCATCGCTCGGCTCCAATATGCTGGTGTTGTACTCAGGTTCCAGCCGCGTCGGCGGGCGATCCGGCGGCGCTGGCACCGACCGGCCGCTGGCTGAAGGCGACATCACCGCAATTCATGACAAGGTGCCGGGCGTCACCGCCATTTCTGGTCAGCTGAGTGGCTCCGGCTCCGTGATCAACGGCACCAACAACTGGACGACGAGCCTGAACGGCATTCATGCTGATTTCGCCAACGTCCGCGATTGGCCGGTGATCGCCGGGCGCGACTTCACCATTCAGGATATCCGTTCCTCCGCCAAAGTGGCGCTCATCGGCCAGACGGTCATCAAGCAGCTTTTTGGCAGCGATGATCCTGTTGGCGCCAGTATTCGCGTGAAAAACGCCCAGTTCCAGATTGTCGGCGTTATGGCGCTCAAGGGGCCGTCGGCCATGGGGCGCGATCAGGATGACGTTGTAATGTTGCCGATGACGACGGCCCGCAATTACATTCTCGGCAAAGGGCAAGTTACGGTCGATCAGGTTGGCCAGATCTATATCAAGTTTGATGGCGGTGCGGACCTGAAAGAAGCCCAGGACGAGATTGAGAGTGTAATGCGGGCGCGCCGCCACATACAGCCGGGCGCTGAAGACGATTTCAGCGTTCGCAATCTCGCGGAATTCATGAAAGCGCGCACCGAGGTCTTGAGCACCATGACCTATCTGCTCGCCGCGACATCGATTATTTCTCTGATTGTCGGTGGTATCGGGATTATGAATATCATGCTGGTGTCGGTGACCGAGCGCACCCGCGAAATTGGCCTGCGAATGGCGGTTGGCGGCCGCCGGCGCGATATTATGCGGCAATTTCTGGTTGAAGCCGTAACGCTTTGCCTAATTGGCGGGATTATTGGCACAGCTCTCGGCGTTATTTCGGCAGCGATTATTGCGAATGCAGCGCAATGGCCGGTCTTGATATCGCCCATTGTCATCTTAGCCGCGATGGCAGCCGCAGCCGCAACGGGTATATTCTTCGGGTATTTTCCAGCCCGGCGCGCCGCTGGATTGAACCCCATCGACGCATTGCGCAGCGAATAAGCCTGCAATTGGGCAAACCGTGATTAACGGTGATTTGCGAGAAAGCCTCGGGAAAACAAAGATTCCTGGTGCGCACTGTTATGTTCTCGTTTAAATCACCAGGAAATAGCTCACAAGGGATATCAAAAGCGTGAAACAAAAGGCTGTAAAAGTGGCGAGTATCAAAGTCGATAAGATGTCGTTGAAAGAACTGGTCGAGCTCGAAGCCAAGGTGCAGAAGGCAATTGCGGCCGCAAGGGATCGCGAAAAAACCCACCTGAAAGAAAAGATGGCCGAAATGGCCAAGACCCACGGGTTTTCGGTCAACGAGCTGTTCGGCGGTGGACGCGGCGCAAAGGGCGCGGGCAAAGGCAAATCGCTCGGCGTTGCTAAATATGCCAATCCTGAGAATAAATCCGATACTTGGACTGGCCGCGGCCGCAAGCCGAATTGGCTTCTTGATCGCCTTAAGAAAGGTTCCAAACTCGCGGATTTCGAGATTTAAGAGCTAGGCGGCAATCATTGCCAAAAAACGCCTGCGGATTTCCATCTGCAGGCGTTTTTTTTTATTCAATACGTTTCCGGACTGTCAATATCCGGAACGGCACGCTTCATAGCGGTCCCACCAATAGTCGTAGCCGGTTGCGGCCCATCTCCGGTAGTAATAGCGGCAGCTAGGGCCAACGTGCAGGCGGCTGTAGCCGCCGCCGAGACTGATTGAGAGCCCAACGCCGTGAATGCCATGCCAATGATGCGCGCTGGCGGGGGCGGATGATGTAAGCGCCGCAAAGCTGAAAGCGGCGAAAGCTGTGGCAGCGAGTGCTGGACGTTTGATGACATTAAAGCTGGACATGAGAGAACTCCTTGTCGAAGGCTGAGGCGGTATTTCCACCAATCCTGATCTGTCGCCGCAACTCTCAAAACGGTTCAAAGTCTTCATCAGCTTGCAATGTCATCGCATTTGGCTTGGCCGGTGGGATGCTGGCATAACCTATTTGGCACTCATGCCTTGACACTGCTAGCAAGTCCCCGCATATAGCGCTCAGGCCCAGCCAAGTTGGCATTTCCTGCTTATGAAGCCTGGACCATTTACCGTTTTGACCGCCCTCAAACGGCAGCGGTCAAAATACCCCCAAGATAAAAAACACATTCTGAATCATGAGGTTGTACCTATGAAGTTCCGTCCGCTCCACGATCGTGTGGTCGTCAAGCGCCTTGAGGAAGAAACCAAAACCTCGGGTGGCATCATCATCCCCGACACCGCCAAGGAAAAGCCGCAGCAGGGCGAAGTCATCGCTGTTGGCCCCGGCAACCGCGATGA
>JAYTQI010000155.1:0-2118 GCA_043746825.1 Hyphomicrobium sp.
TCAAGGACAGCGAAACTCAGATCCTCGTCACCCACGACCTCAAAGCCCTTTACGACAAAGTTGAGAGCCTGCTTGCCAAAGGGGCTCTGAGCCGCGCCATCGTCGTGCCGTTCGCGCCCCTGCTGCCGCCAACCAAGGCTTTGCTATTCAAACTCTTCAAGCGCGACGCCATTGCTGGCGCGCCGTCAGCCGCTGTCAAAGACCGTGTTATTTCTGGCCAAAGCCTTGCTGCCAGCACCCACCCATTCCAACCAGTTAGCATTGACCCGCAGGACGTCGCGGTGCTGCAATACACTGGCGGCACCACCGGCACGCCGAAAGGTGCCATGCTGACCCACGCCAATCTCTACGCCAACACCATGCAGATCGCCGCCTGGGCCCTTGACCTGAGGCAAGGCCAGGAGTGCGTTCTCGGCATCCTGCCATTTTTCCACGTCTTCGCCATGACGGTGGTCATGAACCTCGGCATCGCCAAAGCCGCCAAGATCGTCATGATCCCACGCTTTGAATTGAACGAAACTTTGCAGATCATCGACGCCGAAAAGCCGACGATCATGCCAGCCGTCCCCACCATCTTCAACGCCATCATGAACCACCCCAAGGTCAAAGACTTCAATCTGCGATCCATCCATTTCTGTCTCTCGGGCGGCGCACCGCTGCCCTTGGAAGTCAAAACCAAATTCGAGGCGCTGACGGGGTGCTCTCTTGTCGAGGGCTATGGCCTCTCGGAGACCTCACCTGTCTTAACCTGCAACCCGACGAGCGGCCCTGTCGTCTCTGGCTCCATCGGACCGCCGCTGCCCGGCACCGTTATCTCATTGCGCGACATCGCCGACCCCACAAAGGAAGTGGCGCTAGGCGAACGCGGGGAATTGTGCGCCTTTGGCCCGCAGGTCATGAAGGCGTACTGGAAAAAGCCAACTGAGACTGCCAATCAGTTTGTGGGTAATTTCTTACGCACCGGCGATGTCGCGATCATGGATGAAAATGGCTTTTTCTTCATCGTTGACCGGATCAAGGACCTCATTATCTGCTCGGGCTACAACGTCTACCCGCGCCGCATCGAGGAGGCGATCTACGAGCACCCCGCCGTGGAAGAAGTGACCGTGGTTGGCATTAAAGACAATTACCGGGGCGAGGCGCCCAAGGCGTTCATTAAACTGCGCAAGGGCATGACGGCCACGAGCGCCGACATCATGAAACACTTGGAGCCGAAGATTTCCAAAATTGAGATGCCCGCCCAAATCGAGTTCCGCGACAGCCTGCCCAAAACCATGATCGGCAAACTGTCCAAGAAAGAGCTGGCGGCGGAAGAACGCGCCAAACCGGCATGACCACCACGCAGAAATTTCCGCCCGCCAGTCCTGCCGTAGCGGAGAAAACGTTCACGATTTCCGAACTCTCAAAAGAGTTCACTATCACCACCCGCACCATCCGCTTTTATGAGAGCCGCGGCCTGATCACGCCTCAACGCATTGGCACCTCGCGGCGCTATTCCAAGCGCGACCGGGCCCGGCTCATTCTCATCCTGCGCGGCCGAAATCTTGGCTTCACGGTCGAGGATGTCGGGGATTATCTGGCCCTCTACGACAGCGATCCCGGCCAAATCGCGCAAACCAAATTGCTGCTCGACAAAGTGCAAGCCGCAATTGCGCATCTGCAAACCAAACGCGACGACATCGATAAAGCCTTATCCGACCTCGACGATATCCAGGCTAAGTGTGAGGGGCATTTGAAGAAGAAAGGTGTCTGAGGCGGAGGGTCAGACACCGCTGCCGCCGGACTTGCGCCATTTGTTGTACTGCACCTGTGCCGAACGCAATTGATTGGCAAGAAACGCGAAGCGTGGATCCATCACCTGTAACAGGTTTTCTGAAATAGCAATTTCCTCTGCCATGATTTGGCGAAGCACCTCCGGGTCCATTCCTATAGACTGCGCGAACGACTCCTCCGTATCACCTGAAGCCCGTAGCCAACCTTTCAAAATACGTCCTGGGGAATGTGGAGCATTGCCCAAGTTGCGATCGCGAGCAGCCTCCGCTTCTTCTTCTAACCTCTCCGACCAATCGGCTAACCACGACCTCAAATTGGCGTACACAGGCCGGAATTCACCTTCTC
>JAYTQI010000156.1:0-2118 GCA_043746825.1 Hyphomicrobium sp.
GGCGTCGTTGCCGTTTTTGTCGAGCACGACGACCTGGATAAATTTCTGATGCAAATCCAAACCGATGGTACAGCCCTTGAAGCCCTTGCCCTTGCGCAGTAAAGTTTTCATCGCTCTCTCTCCGTTTAATGTGTTTGGGACAACCTTGATCGGTTAAGCCCGTTTGACCACAACTGGAGAGAGAGTCCTACATATTCACAACATCAGGGCGGCAGCCTTGGGTTTGATCATGAATAATCGCCAGCCCCAACGGGGCGAACTTGAAAATGTGAATTTACCTATGAAAATCGCATCCTTTAGTTCGCCCCGTTGAGAGTGTGAATAAATCATTTCCCCGAGTGAATTCAAGTTGTTGCAGGGTCAATGATGTATGCACTCAATAATGAGTTTCAGCCGCGAGAACGATTGTATGACAGATGACACGCTTTTTCCGGTCGGCGAGCCACGTCCGCCCAAAGTGCTTGCGCCGGGTACGCCGCGCGTGCAGCCAGCTGTGCGCAACCAGGTCGAGTTTTTTCAGGCCGATCTTGACAGCCTGATCGATGACGACCACCAGGCCCGCGTCATCGTCGAGTTTGTCGGACACCTCGATCTGTCCAAGCTCTACCAGCCCATCCGCGCCTTCGAAGGCGGCGCCGGACGCACGCCCATCGACCCGCGCATGCTGCTGGCGCTGTGGCTTTACGCCGCGTTGCGCGGCGTCGGCAGCGCGCGCGAACTCGAACGCCTCTGCGCGGAACATGTCGCCTACCGCTGGATCTGCGGCGGCGTCTCGGTCAACCATCACACGCTCGCCGATTTCCGCTCGCAGTCGAACGCGATCTTCGACAGCATCATGGCTGACAGCCTCACCGTGCTGCGCTCAAAAGGCGTGGTCACTCTGGAGCGCGTGGCGCACGATGGCCTGCGCACCCGCGCGTCCGCCGGGTCGGGATCGTTCCGCGGCAAAGATTCGCTGGAGGAACTGCTCGCCGATTCCGAAGCCCATATCAAGGCGTTGCGCGAGGAACTCGATGACGATCCGGCGGGCGGGGGCAAGCGGCGCAAATCCGCTCGGATGCGCGCGGCGCGGGAACGTTCGGAGCGCATCCAGGAAGCCTTGAGGCAGATGCCGGACGTGGAAGCCAAGAAAAAAGACCCGAAGAAAAAAGCGCGCGTTTCGATCACGGATCCATCGGCGCGCATGATGAAGATGCCCAACGGCGGTTTCAATCCGGCGTACAACATCCAACTCAGCGCGGACACGCAAAGCCAGCTCATCGTGGGGGTGAACGTGACCAACTGTGGCAGCGATCACGCGCTGCTGCCGCAGGCCGTGGCACAGATCGAAGCGCATGCCGGCGGTGTGCCGAAAGAGACGCTGACCGACGGGGGCTTCAACAAGCCGGAGAATATTGAAGCGTTGTCTGAACGGACTGTCGTGTACGCGCCGGTGACGGAGTTCAAAGACAAAAACGGCAAAGTGCTGGGATCGAAGAAAGCGTTGACGCCAGTCATCGCGGCATGGCACGAGCGGATGAAGACCGAAGAGGCGAAGACGATTTACAAAGAGCGCGCGTCGACAATCGAATGCGTGAACGCGCTGATGCGCAACCGGGGATTGTACCAGGTGAGGGTGCGGGGCCTGGAACGGGTGAGAGCGACGGTGCTGCTGTTTGCGATTGCCCACAATGCAGCGCGCGCGGCGCGCCTGAGGGCGCAGTTGCCGTCTGGGTAAGCTGAGCGAATAAGGACGGCGGAGCAGAAACGGAAGCGTTGCAGTGGCGGTAAAAAGCAGTCAGAAATGAGTTGAAGAAAAGCAGAAACCCGAAAATTAAAAGAAAGGCCAGCCCCGTCACGCCCCCCGATTAAAAAGCAGCCAAGCTAACAGGCTGAAGGCCCACGAATCACGGTTGGAATGCTGTGGATTTATTCACGGGCTCGCAGGGGGCAAATTCCGTTCACTACAAGTCCGGTGATGCACCCCCGGATTGTCAGCTGCTCCCTTTGCGGCTTTTCCGGTCACGCTCGACCTCCAACCAGTGCCCGCGCGCCTCGTCTGTTTTCAAATTGTCGTAGCTCAAAGGCTCAAAAATCATCCGCTCGATGGGACGCAATTTGCCATTGCCGTCCAGGCAC
>JAYTQI010000157.1:0-2118 GCA_043746825.1 Hyphomicrobium sp.
GGCACCGTTACCGCCGCCAACGCTTCAGGCCTCAATGACGGCGCCGCTGTTGTTGTTCTGATGACGCTTGCCGAAGCCAAGAAGCGCGGGATCAAGCCGCTGGCTCGCATCGTGTCGTGGGCGACGACTGGCGTCGACCCGTCGATCATGGGTACGGGCCCAATCTCGGCATCGAAGAAGGCGCTTGAAAAGGCCGGCTGGACGCACGCCGATCTCGACCTGATCGAAGCCAATGAAGCCTTCGCGGCTCAGGCCATTGCCGTCAACAAGGGCATCGGCTGGGATACCTCGAAGGTCAACGTTAACGGCGGCGCTATTGCTATCGGCCATCCGATCGGCGCGTCAGGCGCACGCATTCTCAACACGCTGGTCCACGAAATGCAGCGCCGTGACGCCAAGAAGGGCCTCGCCACGCTGTGCATCGGCGGCGGCATGGGCGTCGCCATGTGCCTCGCCCGCGATTAAAATAATATTGAAATTTTCACAGCCGCCGAACGTTTTGGCGGCTGTGTGCTAGCCTCACCGCATCACGATACCTATTAAGATCAGCAATCATTAAAAAAAACCGGGAGAAAACACTATGGCTCGAGTTGCCCTCGTTACAGGCGGCACGCGCGGCATTGGCCACGCGATTTCCATTGCACTGAAGAGCGCGGGCTACCGCGTCGCCGCCAGCTACGCCGGCAATGACGCCGCCGCTCAGGCGTTCCAGGTTGAAACCGGCATTCCGGTTTACAAGTTCGACGTCGCCAGCTTCGAAGCCAGCGAAAAAGCCGTGAAGCAAATCGAGAAGGATCTCGGCCCCATTGACGTGCTGGTCAACAACGCGGGCATCACGCGCGATACCATGTTCCACAAAATGACCAAGCAGCATTGGGACGAAGTCATCGGCACCAACTTGAACGGTCTCTTCAACGTGACGCGTCAATGCTGGGAAGGCATGCGCGCCCGCAAGTTCGGCCGCGTCATCAACATCTCGTCGATCAACGGCCAGAAGGGCCAAATGGGCCAGGTGAACTATTCGGCGTCGAAAGCCGGCGACATTGGCTTCACCAAAGCCCTAGCCCAAGAAGGCGCCCGCGCCGGTATCACCGTCAACGTCATCTGCCCCGGCTACATCGCGACCGAAATGGTCAAAGCGATAGCGCAAGACGTCTTAGAAAAGAATATCCTGCCGCAAATTCCGGTCGGCCGCCTGGGTGAGCCATCGGAAATCGCCCGCGCCGTTGTGTTTCTCGCCGCCGACGAAGCCGGATTCATTACCGGCTCGACATTGACAGCCAACGGCGGTCAGTACTTCGCTTAATAAAAAGCCTGATTGCAAAAAGCCCGCGGCGAAGACGACTTCGCCGCGCGCTTTTACTTTTTCAGTTCTGCAATTGGATTGTTCAATACGATTTTGACACGCTTACGAAGTGCCGGAATGACATCGGTTTCAAACCATGGATTGGCTTTGAACCAGCGGATATTGCGCGGGCTCGGATGCGGCAAAGGTACGACGCCATTGGCAAAATGCGCCGGCCAATCGCGTACCGTTTCTTGCAGGGTACTGCACGCATAATCTTTCAAATGCCAATCGAGTGCATAACGGCCGAGGAGTAGTGTCAGCTGAACACGTGGCAGTCCGTTCAAGACCCGCGCCCGCCAAGCGTTGGCGCATTCGGGTCGCGGCGGCAAATCCCCGCCTGGACCCTTACCCGGATAACAAAACCCCATCGGCACAAGCGCGAAGATGTTCGCGTCGTAGAATTGCTCACGCGTCACGCCGAGCCACTGCCGCAACCGGTCTCCGCTTGGATCGTTGAAGGGGATTCCAGTTTCGTGGACCTTGCGGCCCGGCGCTTGACCAACGATGAGAATGCGCGCTGCCGGATCGACCTGCAGAACTGGCCGTGGTCCAAGCGGCAAGTGGACCGCACATAGAGTGCAGCTGCGGATGTCCTTGAGGAGACGTTCGTACGCGGTCATCGCGCAAATGTTGGTTGCATCGGGCGGGCAACGCAATAAAATTTGAGCGCGGACACTTTTGCCCGCGCCCATTGTCTTAACCAATAGCACCGAACTTACCGTTGTTGAAATCCAGCATGGCCTGCTTGATTTCGCCGATCGAGTTCATGA
>JAYTQI010000158.1:0-4656 GCA_043746825.1 Hyphomicrobium sp.
GGAATCCTTTTGGTATTTGACGAGGTCATCACAGGCTTTGGCAGGCTCGGCGCCGCGTTTGCCGCCGAGAGGTACGGCATCGTGCCGGACATGATCACGTTTGCGAAAGGCGCGACCAACGGCGCCGCGCCGCTGTCCGGCGTACTTGTTCGCAAAGGTATACATGACGCATTCATGCAAGGGCCTGAAAACCAGATCGAGCTGTTCCACGGCTTCACCTACTCAGGCCACCCGCTCAGTGTCTCGGCCGCCCTCGCAACGCTCGATATCTACCGCGATGAGCGGTTGTTTGAACGCGCGGGTGCCATGGAGCCGATGTTCGCCGAAATCATGATGGGTCTCCGGTCAGCTCCCCTCGTTGCCGATATCCGCCCGATTGGCCTCATGTGCGGAATAGATTTAGAGCCTAGGCCCGGCGCGGCGGGTGAACGGGGATTCGAAATTATCGAGCGCGCCTTCCACGAGTCCAGCCTATATGTGCGTGTCGTCGGCGATACACTGATTATTGCGCCACCCCTGGTTGCAGGGCTAGATGACTTTGCTGAGATCGCGGAACGGGTATCCAAGTTGCTGAAGTGTCTCAGCTAAGCGTATTACCCGAATCTTCACCCCAGTGAATTCTGGTGAAAGTGTTGTTCTGCGCATTGCACTGCGGCGCGCTGGGCTTGAAGCTCACAACATGGCGAATCGAATCAATGCGAACCGGGAAGCCCCGATGTCACCGCACCAAGTGTCGAAAAAATCTGTTCAATCTGCGCCGCCCAGTACGGCGAATGCTGATCCCGCACTGGCCGCTGGTCTGGCAGCGGGCACTGCCACCACGCGCCTTGAGCCCGTTGAGCGGCTCGCGAAAACTGATGTCAGACGCTCACGCGAGAACTTGGTTATGCTCATGATGGGCTTGGTTACGGTGGCTTTTGTCACAGGCTTGGCCTTGCAGTTTGGGTACTCCGTGCTCGCATCTATTCTTGGCGGTGCCGTGCTATGGGGCATTCTGTTGGGCGTCAACGCGGTCTCGCGGAAATCCGAGCAGCTCGAGCAAATGTCAGTAGAAGTCTCACGGCTCGAGGGCGAAATTAGCCGCCTCAAAGGAACCTCAGTATCTATGCGGGCAAGGGCAGGGGACACTGTAGGTTATACCACACAGTCCCCAGACGCCGTGGCAAATATTGCGACTGAGCCAGCTCGTCCGGCCCCGCACAAGTCAGACCCCCTGCGCGCTGTACCAGCCTCTGATGCTTCGTTGGCACAAGGCAACAAGGTCAGCGACACCAATATTGGTGCATCGTTGACCATCGAGCCTCAAGCGCGCTGGGAAGAACCAAAGTCAGGGTCGAAGGTGCGTCTGGCCGCACCCACAAAAGTGCTTGCCAGTGAATCGCCACTCGCGCCAATGGCTGTGCGTCCGATAACACCTGTGCCGTCTGCCGTATTGGGTTCAGTTCATGTGGACCGGGCATCTCAGATACCGCCGTCAACCTATGCACAGCCACATGATGCGTCCTGGCCTGGAACCTCGGTCAGTGCCAGCGATCCCATGCGGGACGTTTGGGCGTTTCGCCCTAAGGATGCCCCGGCGGCACCAGCATTCTCAACGCAGTCTGAAGCGCCGCTGCCAACGGCTTCAGGCGGTCAGACACAAACCATTGATCGCGAACTTGAGATCGTGCAACGCAAGATCAAGGCGTTGGCCTATGAGGTGAATGCCGCTGAGACCATTAAGGCGCAGGCCAGCATTGATGCCGCTCATGTCATACCGTCAGCTCTTGACCACTCAATCAGCGCGCTCAAGGCCACGTCAGTGCGGATGCATGACAGGGTACCTGTGCCGCAGCTTTCAGGACATCAGGCCCCAACACCTGCAATACCGGCGTCACCACGTGTTGAATTTGCGTCTGCGGATTTTTTCATTCCGGCAACAGCGGAAAGGATTGCTGTTTCGGACCTAAAGCCTGAGGCCAACAATTACGACCGTGACGTCTATTTGGCCCCACATCTCGACACACCATACCAACCGCGACCGCAGTCCGTAACCGCGCAAGCACCTGATCCGCATCTGGTGGCTATCACCCATGCTATTAAGGCCGGAAATATTGATGTGTTCTTGTCACCCATCGTGGCTCTCAAAGACCACGCCGTTAGCCACTATGAAGTTGTGGTGCGGCTGCGAAGCACCTCGGGCGAACATTTCGATAGGCCGGAACAGAGTCTAGAACTTGCGGGCAGCGAACTCGTCGGCCTATTCGATAGCGCACGCTTGACGCGCAGTGCGGCTCTCGCTGAGCGGCTTGAAGCGCGCGGTAAAACTGGCTCGGTTCTGTCATCTATCACTGGCCAGTCGATGACGGATGGCGGTTTCCTTGAGACGTTCGCGCGGGTCTATGAAGAGCGCCAGTCGATTTCTGGTCAGCTCGTGCTGACGTTATCGCAGGCGGATCTTGCCCAGTTCACGCCGTCCGCGTGGCAGGCGATTGGTGATATGCATGCCTTCGGCTTCCGCTTTGCGCTCGAGGGCGTTGAACATTTCGATACTGATTTCGATACGCTTGCCCGCCATGGTTTTGACTTCATAAAACTGCCCGCAGAGGCATTTATTCGCGGGCTGCCATCTATGGACGGTTTCATACCGGCCCACGAGATTTGCCGCATGCTCGCGAAAATCGGCTTAACGCTGGTTGCTGACGCCATAGATAGCGACGAGGTCAGGGCGCGCGTGTTTGGCTTCGGTGTACTGTTTGGGCAAGGCCAGCTCTTCGGTGGTGCGCGCGCGATGAACATCGAGCCACCAGCCTCAAAGCACACCGCAGCGGCGTGACGAGGTAGTTATTCCAGCGGTCAGAGTGCTTCTATCTGGAATGAAAGTGTTCTAGATCTGATCAAATGTCCAACATTGATGTTCTGCCGTCGATAGCGCCGCTGGTTCCTGGACGTGATGTCTGGTTCCTCGATATTTGGGGTGTTCTGCACAACGGCGTGAAGCCTTTTGATGGTGCGGTTGCGGCCTGCCAGAAATTTCGCGCCCAAGGTGGCCATGTCATTCTGGTTTCGAATTCGCCGCGCCCGCGCGATGGCGTTATTAAACAGCTCGACGCGATTGGCGTGGCGCGCGAGGCTTATGATGCCGTCATCACCTCCGGCGATGTCTCGCGCCGTTTGATCGCCGCCCACAAAGGCGAGCCGGTTTTTCATCTCGGACCTGAGCGCGATTTACCGATTTACGACGGCACCGGGGCCAAGCCTGGACACGAAAATGATGCGCGTGTCGTTGTTTGCACGGGTCTGTTCGATGATGAGCATGAAACACCCGCCAACTACAGCGTGCAATTGTCCGCATTCAAGGCGCGCGGCCTTGAGATGATTTGCGTCAATCCCGACATGAAAGCCGAGCGCGGCGGGCGCATCATCTATTGCGCGGGGGCATTGGCAGAAGCTTACTCAGCAATGGGCGGAAATGTTCTTTATGCGGGCAAGCCGTTTGCGCCGATTTATGATGAAGCATTTGCTCTTGCGCAAGGATTGACCGGCAAGCCGGTTGCAAAATCGAGTGTTCTTGCCATTGGCGACGGCGTCAAAACGGACATCGCGGGTGCGTTGCAGGCGGGCGTCGCCGCAGTCTTTATCGCCAGCGGTGTCCACGTCGAACTTGGTGAGGATCTGACAATTGCGGCCGCGCGCTTGTTTCCGGATAAGGCATCCCGCCCCATCGCCGTTATGGCCGAGTTGGCGTGGTGACGCGTTACCCGACGGTCAAAACTATTTTTCCGATGTGCTGACTGCTTTCCATGCGGGCGTGCGCGGCAGCGGCCTCGCGCAATGGGAACGTGCTGTCGATCAGAATTTTCACTTTGCCCGAGCTGACAAGTGGCAAAGCGTTTTTCGCAACCGCCTCTGCGATGGCACCCTTCATCGCATTGCTGCGCACCCGCAAAGTGGAGCCTGTGATGGTCAACCGTTTTAGCATGACGCGCATGAAGTCGATCTGGGCGCTTGAGCCTTTCTGATAGGCGATATTGACCAGGCGGCCGTCATCCGCCAGAGACTTAATGTTGCGCTCGATGTAGTCGCCGCCGACCATGTCGAGGATAACGTCAACGCCGCGTCCCTCGGTTGCGCTCTTTATGACCTCGGCAAAATCATGGGCAGTGTAGTCAATCGCGACGTCTGCGCCGAGCGACTTGCAGGCCTCGCATTTTGCAGCCGATCCCGCCGTCGTCATCACGCGCGCTCCAAAGGCTTTCGCCAGTTGAATGGCGGTGACGCCAATGCCACTGCTGCCGCCGTGAACCAGAAACCATTCACCACTTTTCAAGGCACCGCGTTCAAAGACGTTATGCCAGACGGTGAAGAAGGTCTCAGGAATGGCGGCGGCTTCAATCATCGAGATGCCCGCAGGGATTTTTAGCGCTGCTGCCGTCTCAGCGATTGCGTAGCCTGCGTAGCCGCCACCATTCACAAGAGCCATAACCGCGTCGCCAATTTTAAAATGGCTGACATTGGCGCCAAACGCCGCCACGTGGCCAGCAACCTCAAGGCCAGGTATTTCAGAATGACCCTTGGGCGCCGGATATATCCCCTTGCGCTGCATAACGTCGGGCCGGTTGACACCTGCCGCGGCGACTTTGATCAACACCTGTTCAGGCCCCGGCTGGACGATTT
>JAYTQI010000159.1:0-4648 GCA_043746825.1 Hyphomicrobium sp.
GTGCGCACATAGACGTTGTTGAGGCTCATGGTTTTGGGGATTGCAAAATCTAACCCGTGTCCCAACTTGTCCCATTGGGTCAGTTCGTCGTGTATGCGGGGTGCGATGACCGGGGCGACGTGCTGCGCAAGTTTTGACGGAATGACGATGCCGCCCGGTTTCAAAAATCTAGCGCGCGCATCGTTCAAGGTATCGATGATGTTCTCTTCAAGGGCATAGTTGCCAAGTGTTTCCGAGACGATGACATCGACGCTCAAATTGTCCGCAAATTCCGTCGAGTGGCAAGGGATCAGATGGCAGTTCTTGGCGCGGTTGGCTTTGAGAACCTTTGCGGCGACGCCCGCCACTTCCGCAGTCTCGAACAGGAACACTTCCTTGGCGCCGAGCTTGGAGGCGAACAATCCGAGCAATCCTGTGCCAGCCCCAATATCAGCGACAACGGTTTTGCCGGGCACAATGACCGCTTTTAATGCCGCAAAGAACGCTTCATTGCGGACTTTGTCAGCAATCAAGGTCCGGTGATATTCAATCCGCATGTCTATATCTTCAACCGGTTGCCGCGAATTTGATAGAGTGTCAGCGCCGTCGCAATCGCAAGATTAAGACTGTCGAGTTCGCCTGCCATTGGAATCTTCACCCGCCGCGTTGAAGCTTTTGCGAGCGCGTCAGACAAGCCCGGCCCTTCACCGCCCATAACTAATAATTCAGGTGCGCGATAACTGACTTTGCGGAAATCCGCCGAAGCGTCGAGATGGGTTGCGACCACATCGCCCGGCCAACTCTTTGCGAAGTTGAGAAACAACTCGCGGTCCAGTTTGACCAACGGCACCGCAAAGATCGAACCCATGGTCGCGCGTACGCACTCAAGCGCATACGGATCGCAGCAAATACCAACGAGTATGACGCCAGCACAACCAACTCCATCAGCCGTGCGCAGAATGGTGCCGAGATTGCCGGGGTCACGGACCTCTTCCAGCGCCAGCCAGGTCGCGTCTTTTGAGATTTTTTTCAGCTCCGGCAATGGTACGAAGCGTTGGCGGAAAACACCGAGCATAGTTTGCGGATTATCTTTGGAGGCGAGCTTGGCAAGCACGGCTTCCGAGACTTCGAGGACCTCTGCATTTTCCTTCAGCGCCCAAGTGACAAGCCCGCGATACATGCCGCTGTCCGCGCTGCCTGCCTGATAGACCAATGTTTCTGGCACGAAACCGTTTTCGCGCGCGGTGATGAGCAGAGATGTACCCTCAGCCACAAACAGCCCTGTCTCCTTCCGAACTTTGCGCATCTCAAGGGCGCGGATGGCTTTGACGCGATCATTGGTGAGACTGGTGATTGGCTTTGGCGCGTTCATGACATGCCGCTCCAGCGCACGAACAGCGACGTTGGCACGGCGTGGCCGCCCTGCGCCTGGATCGCCAACTCACCGGTATCAAACGTGCCGCCTTTGCCTTTCAAGGTGTCGCGCATCAATTGATCGAATGCCAAGGCCGACGCGCGAATGGCATAAACGGTCAAAACCATCGCCGCATCTTTCGATGCCAGAAGCTTGGCGCAATCAGTTAGCAAAGCGGGCAGATGCGTGAACAAATCCCAGACCTCGCCATCTGGCCCACGCCCGAACTTCGGCGGGTCAATGAGAATCATATGATAGGTTTTGCCGCGCCGGACATCACGCGCCACGAACTTGGCCGCGTCATCGACAATCCACCTGACTTTGGCGGTGTCCAGCTTCGAGGCTGCTTGATTTTCTTTACCCCAGCTAATCGCCTTCTTCGACGCATCGACATGTGTGACCTCGGCGCCAGCTTTCGCCGCCAACAAAGTAGCAGCGCCGGTATAGCCAAACAGATTGAGCACACGCGGCATCTCGCCTTTTACCTTAGCAAGCTCTGCGGCCATCCAGTCCCAATGCGGGCGCTGCTCTGGGAACAATCCCAAGTGCCAAAGCCCTGCGAGCTTGCAGAGCATGGTGATGTCATTGATTTTAACCGGCCAACTTTCTGGCACCGGCGTATCAATGCGCCATTTACCTTTTTCGTCATCCTCGCCAGACGCTGAGAACACGGCATTGGCCTTCGCCCACTCAGCCTTCGAAAGCTTCGTCTGCCACAACGCCTGTGGTTCGGGCCGGTCAACAATGATTTTTCCAAAACGCTCAAGCTTGCGCCCCGCGCCTGAATCGAGGAGCACGTAATCAGCAAAGCCGTTTGAAGTAATGAGGGACAGTTTATCGAGCGAGGGCATCGGTGGCGCAGCATTCCAAAAGCGATTGCTATGGCGCTTTAGCATGGTTGCGCTCACGGGAAAGCCTGGAACGTCTCGACTGCAGATTTGGGCCAGCTTCGCTGCGCGGTCAGCGAGCCGAGAGTTGCAGCATATCCCTTTTAGAACGCGTCTAATTCTAAAACATAGTTCTTGACAGAAATAGTACACTATATAATCGTCAATTCGTGGAGTGTGTACCATCCACGTGAACCGATCGTGGGGCATTGAACCCCGCCCATTGGAGATGAAGATGATATTGACCCCTGCCGCCCCGCAGCGCGCGTTGCCTTGCTCACCATCCCCCCATTCTATGACCGAAAATAGTGATGGCAGCGCCGCCGCACTCCATCAGCCCGTGCGGACATGGCGCGCGGTCATTGCAGCACTCGCGTGTGCCGCAAGTTTCACGCCGGCCGCGCACGCGCAAGACGCCAGCTACGCGATTTCGATCCAAAATCATCATTTTTCGCCCGCGACTGTCTCCGTCAAAGCCGGGCAGAAAATCAAACTCATCGTCACCAATTCAGGTTCTAAACCCGCTGAATTCGAGAGCGCCGAACTGAACCGCGAGAAGGTGATCGCCGGCGGATCCAGCGCTGTCATTTATGTCGGCCCGCTGGAGCCAGGAAGCTACCCGTTCTTTGATGATTTCGATCCGTCCAACAAAGGCCAGATCGTCGCAAAGTAAAAATCGCAGAGCTTTCGGGGGACATCATGCTCGCAACTGCCATTATCGTTTTTCGTGAAGTCTTAGAAGCCGCACTCGTGGTCTCCATTGTCATGGCGGCTTGCCGGGGCGTCACTGGCCGGAATCTTTGGGTTGGGACCGGCATCGGGACCGGCATGCTGGGTGCTGCTATCGTCGCCGCATTTGCGAGCGCCATTGCGGCCGCCGCATCCGGTATCGGCCAAGAACTGATGAACGCCTCTATTCTTCTCGTCGCGGTCGCGATGTTGGGCTGGCACACCATCTGGATGTCGCGGCATGGCCGCGAACTGGCGCGGCAAATTGGCGACGCGGGAAAAGCCGTCGCATCGGGCAACCGCCCGCTTTACGCGCTGGCCATAGCTGTAGGAGCCGCCGTGCTTCGCGAGGGCTCAGAAACAGTGCTGTTTCTCTACGGTGTTGCCACCGGAGACGGCACGGGCACGGCTGGTATGCTTGCAGGCGGGGCGCTCGGGGCGGTCGCTGGTATCAGCGTTGGGGCGTTGCTGTACGTCGGCTTGCTCCGCATTCCCATGCGCCAACTCTTTTCGGTGACCAATTGGATGATCATGCTGCTTACCGCCGGAATGGCAGCCCAAGCCGCTGGATTTCTAGTGCAGGCCGATGTGCTACAACCGCTGCTCAACCCAGCATGGGATACTTCGGCAATTCTGAGCGACAAGAGCCTCATCGGCAAGGTGCTGCACAGCCTGGTTGGCTATGAGTCGCGCCCGTCTGGCATTCAAGTTCTGTTTTACGGCGTGACGCTGTTCAGCATCGCGGGATTGTCAGCTTGGCTTGCACGCGCAGACAAGCCGCGCGCTTCCATGTTCAAAGGGGCCAAGGTGGCTGCTGCGCTCATCATTGGCGCGATTGTCTTAGGCTTGAGCTTTCCGCGTGAAGCCCGCGCTGAGTTTAAAATCCGCTATCCCAACATCGACTACCGCGAAATTGAGGTTGAACACAACTACTCGGTCACGTTCGATAAGCGCGCAGACAAGAACCACGATATTACCTCGCCTGTGGAGATCGGCATCGGCATCTTGCCGTTTTGGTTCGTCGAACTCGAAGGCGAGTTCGCCAAGCACCCGGAAGAGAGTTGGAACACGGACGCGATTACATTTGAAAACTATTTCATGCTGACAGAACCTGGAAAATACTGGCTCGATTTCTCGATTTTTGCTGAATACGCCAAGGCTCGCAAAGACGAAGACCCTGACTCTGTCGAGATTGGGCTGCTCTTCCAGAAAGAGCACATGAAGTTTCTCCATACGGTCAATTTGTATTGGGAGAAACCCGTTGGCAGCAATTCTGAACCCATCGATACCTTCAAGTATGGCTGGCAAACACGCTACCAGCTGAGCCCCTACTTTCAGCCTGGCTTCGAGATCTTTGGCGAAATCGGAGACTTGAACCACCCGGGCAAATTTGACGATCAGCAATTCCGCATCGGCCCAATGTTTGCCGGTAGTTACAGTCTCAGCCAAGCCGGAGGGATCGGCAAAATCAAGTATGAGGCCGGTTACTTGTTCGGCGCTACAAACGCCACCGAAGACGGCACCCTGCGCACGCGCTTTGAATACGAGGTTCCGTTCTAGACGAGAGTTTACCCGCGCCCCCGCAATTGATCGGCCATGACGGCGATGGTGCGCTGATAAACTTCAGCCTTGTTCCACT
>JAYTQI010000160.1:0-4642 GCA_043746825.1 Hyphomicrobium sp.
GATTTCAAATCGCCGTGAGGTTTGGGGACCACGATTGGCACGCATTTGGTGCCCTTGACGGCATCAAGCGTCGTCTCATCCAAACTCAAAACGTAATGCGCACCAGCCTTGGCGCCGCGTGAGAGCTCTTCGGCATTGCCGCTATCGACGCTGACTTTGAATTTGGCTTTAACGAGCGCCGCCACCATGTCTTCGAGATGCGGAAACGGCGTTCCAGGCTCGCAGCCGACATCGATAACGTCCGCGCCTTTGGCTTTGAGTACATGCGCACGCTGCACCATCTCATCAACGGACAGATGCACCGCCTCTACGGTCTCGGCAAATATTCTTAAATCATGTTTTGAAAAGTCAGGCGGCTTGCCCCCGTGACCTAAGAACAGCGGCAGGTCGGCGAGTTCATCGGGGCCACGCTCAAAGGGCACGCCGAAGTGCGCGCCCAAACTCTCTAAATTCATGCGCGTCCGGCCCGGCACGATGACGCGCGTGGCATCTAGCGGACCTTTCAAGCGGTTCTTAACGATGCCCTCGGTCATCAGCGCCGCCACCTTGATACCGATGCTGGCGACCGCATACGAGCCGTCCTTGAGACCGGAACCAGCGACCGTTCTCGCAAGGCGGCTCTCGGCTAGCTTGCCCGTCAGGAAGAGGAGCTTATCTTTATTTTTTTGAGCCATGTGAGCCGCGCCTCGACGGCCTTTCTGAGGTCTGCCACGGTTTCAACGACGGTGGTGTCGTCAAAGCCCTTCAGCTTTTCGGTATTTTCCAGATCGATGCGGCGCGGGTAGACTTTCACCATGCCTTTCGGTGCTTCGGTGTCCATCTCAGGCGCTGTATCGCACGCGAACACGATTGTGGGCACGCGGCATTTGCCGGCCTGCGCAAAGACATTTGTGGCGAGGTTATCGGATATACCCGCCACGCATTTCGCAACCGTGTTCGATGTCGCGGGTGCCATGATGAGCGTATGATAGACGCCGTAGTAAAATGCACCCACCGGCGCCGCGCTGGCGGTGGTATCTTTGAAGATGCGGACATCACCCGGCAGCTCGAAATCCTGCTTGTACATGCGAATGACTTCTGCCGCTGCCTTGGAGACAAAGACGTCGAGATGCGGCAACTCGCGCATGATCTCCAGGCTCTCCTTGAAGAAGTGCCCGGAGCCCGTCAACGCCCAGCCAAACCGTGGCCGGGCAACACCTTTGAGGTCTGCTTCATAATCCATGGCCGCGCGATAGCACGCTTCTTGTGGCCGGTCGATGGCGAAGGTTGAGTGGGATTAAAATTAGGATTATTGAGTCAAATCCAGCCCGAGCAACGTTCGCAATTCAGCGTCATCTGCGGGGCCCAGCACCCGCCAGGTGAGCCCAGCGCGCGCGGCAATCTGCGGGAAAACGGGATCAACGATGCCGTCTTCGGCCAGATCAGCTGCGGATGCCTTCGGGTCAACATCGCACGATTTCAAGAGCACGATCCGTGCGCTCCCCAATCGCTCGGCTAAGCGGGCCGCGAGACCATCCGAGGTGATCGACCAGTCTTTTGGGATCATGTCGTCAACCTGACTCATTTGAAGCGGCAGCCAGACCGGGATCAGCCCAATCGCCAGCACCCGGCCAATACCGTCAAGGCTGTCGGCCGGCGACAAGCGGTCCTGAAGCGTGAAATAGAGTTCCGCCATCTGGTGCATGCCGAGCATGGCAAGCCTATGCGCCGAAGCGTCATCAAATCGTATGGCGTTTTGGAGATCGCGCACTTTATCCGCAAACTGTCCGCCGCCCGGCACCACAATCACGGACCGCTTGGTTTGTGCGATGAGGGCCAAAACATCTTTGAGACGGCCAGTTTCGGCGAGGCTCCCGCCCACTTTGAGAACGAGGCGCATTGGTGCGGCGGATATCACGTCAGCCACGGCCGAACTCACGGCCAGCAATCTTGCTGGCTGGGCGAATGATCTCAACGCCGCGCAATGGGCCACGCTCAAGCTTTTCGAGTTTGATGCGTACCGCCGTGATGCGCTTATCCTTGAGACAATTGGCGGCGATGCGCTCGGCAAATGTCTCAACGAGATTGATGTGGCCGCCGCGTGCGAGCCCGACAATAAAATCGATAATATCGGCGTAGGACGGCACTTCGGCCATCTCGTCATTGGCGCTGTGAACGCTTGTGGCCAGGCGCGCTTCGACGGTGAACGCGACTTTCTGGGTCACGCCTTGCTCTTCGGCGTAAACGCCAACATTGCAATCAACAACGTAATCGCTGACGAAAATTGTATCGCCAATTTCGCGCGCGGTGCTGACTTTGCTCTTGCCGGTCATGAATTGAGTCCTTCAACCGCTTCCAGCAGCAACGCCTCGCTGGATCTCGATTTCGCCGCCGTATCGATGGCGGATCGCACACTGGTTACGCGCAGTAGTTCCAGAGCCGAGGTCCGGCCCCTCCTGCACAGCGCGCCGCGAAAGCCAAGAACATCTGGCTGCAGGCGCACCAACGGCGCAATATCGATTGCGCGCAGCGAGCCCGCGAGTCCGGCAAACATACCGTTGTCTTGCACCACGCTCAAAAACTCGCGCAGCGGGCCAAAGCCCAAAACCTCAGTTAAGCTGCCCTTGGCCTTGTGAGCGGTGTCGAGCATCACACCCGCAAAGCCCGCGCGCGCCATCGCGGCGATAAGCGCAAAATCAGGTTCCTGATCGGCCATCAACACGCCAACGAGGCGGGCAGACCCGAGTTCCAACGCACCAAGTTCTGCAATCGCCTCCTGTGCGCCATGGCTCTCAAAGAATCCAATCTTGACGATATCCGCGCCAGCCTTAGCCGTGGCAGACGCCGCCGCACACATAACCGCAGCGCCGGTCGTTAAATCGCCGATCGTCGCACTAACCGGCGCTTGTCCAGCAACCGTCTCGACGATCCGCACAATCTCATCAGCGGGTAGAGCACCCAGCGCGCCACGTGAGGGATCCTTGGCGTCGATGACATCAGCGCCGCAGCTGAGCGCAAGGCTCGCTTCCGCCGCCGTTGTGACGCTCGCCAGAAATGCCGGCGCACCCTGCCGCTTCAGTCCATTCAACATGATAAATTCCCGTCAGGACGTACCAAAAATGCGGGTCTGCTCACGCAAAACCGCGGCCCGGTCACGGCGCTCTGCAATCGAGAGCGTGACCGGAGCGTCCTGTATCACAGTTGACTGGCCAGCGGACAGACGCAAGATGCGGGTACCAAGTTGCACCGCCTCCGCCCGGTCGTGGGTCACAAACAGCACCGTTGTCGGCTGGCGGTTCCATAGCTCTGTGACGAGTTCGCGCAGGCTCTGCGCGGTTGGGTCATCAAGCGACACAAACGGCTCGTCCATCAGCAGGATTTGCGGCTCTAGAATAAACCCGCGCGCCAGGGCCGCCCGGCGCTGCATACCGAGAGAAATGCGTTCAGGATAAGCGTTTGCCGCCGGCGTTAACCCTACCCGTTCCAGCATCTCAGGAATGTTGCCGTGCCGGGGATCGCCGTCCGGGAGCACGAGTGAAATGTTCTCGCGCACCGTGCGCCAGGGTAGTAAGCGCGGCGACTGAAAGATGAACGCCATGCGGTCACGGCTGGCGCCAAGATCAATCGTGCCCTCGAAATCTTTATCGAGCCCCGCGATAATGTTCAGCAAGGTCGACTTGCCGCAGCCCGACGGGCCGGTGAGGATCAAAAAGGTGCGCGGCTCGATGTCAAAGGCGACGTTGCTCAAGACCTGCTGCATCTCGCGGTCAGCGACGGCTGGGAAAATCTTGCGCGTGACGCGCACGTGAATGGTGCTGCCGGCAACCGCATCTTCCGCGTGCGCTGCTACCGCCGCCATCTGTTGACCCTTGCCTGGATGGGTTGGAGGATGACGGACTCAATAATTTGCACGATGATGATGAAGGCCAGCGCGTAGGCCAAAATCTTGGTCACGTCAAAATCTGTGAAGGCGGTGTAGATTTGTAAGCCAACGCCGCGGCCATTGCCGCCGAGCGCCTCAACCACCAGGACAATTTTCCACACCAGTGCGAGGCCAGAGCGTGCGGCGGCGGCGAGAAAAGGTGCGAGCTGCGGCAGAGTCACGTGTAGAAACGTTTTCTTCCAGCCGAACTTGTAGACGTCTGCCATCTCGTTGAGATCGCGCGACAGGCCTCTGGCGCCTTCGCGCATCGTCACGGCGACATTTGGTATCTGATTGATGGCCACAGCGACGATGGACGCTGTCGTGTTCATGCCAAGCCAGACGTAGCTCAGAGCAATAATCACCAATGCTGGCAGATTCAAAACCAGGATCAGCCAGGGATCGAAAAACTTGTCGGCCGTCTTAAAGCGGCCAAGCAGCAGACCCGTTAGTGAGCCCAACAGCATGGCCACGACAAAGGCCATTGAGACACGCGTCAGCGTCGCGCCAACATGACTAAAAAGCTCGCCGTCAAAGGCTTCCTGTTTCAGCACAGAAAAGACAGCTGCAGGGCTTGGGAAATATTTGTTCTGGGCGAGATCGGCTCCGGTCTGCCAAATTATGCCCAACACGAATAGCGATCCGAGCGACCATACCAATCGCTCGAGTGCGGGGCTCCGGCTCAATGCGGCACTAACTGGCCTGATCGAAGAGTTTTGGGTCGAAACGGGTGCCATGGCC
>JAYTQI010000161.1:0-2104 GCA_043746825.1 Hyphomicrobium sp.
AATTGAGGACATGCGCAAACGCGTCGCGATTGCTGAACGCAAAGTCGAACAATGGAAAGCCGCGCACAATGTCTTTGATGCCGAAGGCCAGGTTTTATCAGAAAAGCAGCTTGCCCGCTTGATGGAACAAACGGTCATCGCGCGCAACACCACAGCTGAAGCAAAGGCTAAGTTCCAACAGGCCCAGCGGCTTGCCATTGGCGGCGATAGCGGCACAGCCATTGCCGATGTCTTGCAGAGTCACACCGTCCGGCTCTTGAAGGAACAGCTTGCGAACGCCAATCGCAAATCCGCGGAACTCAAGACCAAGTACGGGCCCAAGCACCCAGATATCCTGAAAATCAATGCTGAAGTCGCTGAAGCCGAGAGCCAGGTTCAAGCCGAAATCGACAAGCTCGTCGGCAACTTGAAAAACGAATACGAAGTGGCGGAGGGACGTGAGCGCCAGCTTGCCGTTAACCTCGCGCAACTCAAGGATCAAGAAGTTCAATCCAAAAGCACGGGCTTTGAGCTCAAAGACCTGGAGCGCGAAGCTGTCACCTCCAAACAGCTTTTTGAGGCGTTGTTGACGCGCTACAAACAAACCTCGGAGACGCAAGACTTTCAATTGCCCGACGTCAGGATCGTTGAAAAAGCCGATATCCCGCTATTCCCAACGTCTCCGAAGCGGAAGCAGCTTGTCCTTGTTGGCGCTGTTGGCGGTCTTGTTCTGGGCATTGCACTCGCTTTACTCCTGGAGCTTATGGAGCCAGGTATTGCCCGCAGTGAAGATGTCGAACGCGTTCTTGATCACACGCATCTCTCATCCGTTCCGTCAGCCATGTCCAAAGACGGCGCTGGTCTAGAACCCGCCAAAGCTGTGCGCCTGATCGTCGCCGAGCCCGCGAGCGCCTATGCCGACGCCATCCGCAACGCCCGCCGTGCGCTCGATATGAAGCGCCAGACGGCGGCAGCGCGGGTCATCCTCGTAACATCGAGTATGCCCGGCGAGGGCGCCGAGCTGATCGCATCCAACCTCGCCCATCACTACGCCATGACCGGCAGCCGCGTCCTGCTTATCGATGCCGATTTGCGCCGCCAGCCGCTCACCCGCCAGCTTGCCGCTGCACGGCAAATGGGCTTGCTCGAACAACTGACCACCAGCCAGCCCGTCGAAGCCGCCATATTGCGCGACGGTCTGACGGGAATGCACTTCTTACCAGCTAGCGGCCCATCCCCTGCGACGGTGTCCATCCCTGAATTGCTGAGTTCGCCTGGCATGGCTGCGGCTTTTGCAGGCCTCAAGCAGCGCTTCGAGACTGTCATTGTCTCAGTTCCGCCCCTCATGCCGGTCATCGACGGCCGGATCCTTGCCGACTACGCCGACCAGATCGTTTTCGTCATGACATGGCAAAAGACTCCCAAGCAACTCGCCAAGAAGGCCCTCAAAACACTTGGGCTCAACGAACAGAAGATCGCCGGGGTCATTCTCAACGATGTAGCCGAGGCCGCACTGCGCGAGGCAGAGGGATTGCCGCTCACTTTGCAACGCCGCGAGCCGTCATTGACGGCTGGCCGGTCATCAAACCGCGCGGCTTAAACCCTTTGCGAACGATTATTGGTAAACGGGCACCCGGGAAATCCTTTCTGCATTCAATCAAAATTTAGACAGTTCAGGTTAGATCACTCAAGAGGAAGCACGATCCAGGGTTTGGAGCGTGCATTCGGCATCAGTTCAGACCTTGGGTTAGGTGTATGACCATCGAAACGGCTGTCAGCGACGCATCGATCAATTCGCAAAACAGTGAAAGCCGCGTAGGGCCTCCTACGCGACGGCTGTCGCGGCAGGTTGCGGCCGATACCGTTGCAATTGGTGATCTGCTCGCCGTGCTTTTCGGTGGTCTGCTTCCGGCCTTGATCTACGCCGTTATCGGCAGGGTTCAGCTCGATCAGGTTCTCCTTGTCCAGTCAACCCTGGTTGCTGCCTTCATCACCCATCTGTGCCTGCGCTTCCGCGGCATGTACGACACCACCCGCATGGACCAATTCCCGCAGGCTCCGTTTGAGCTCTTTATCGGCGTGTGCGTTGGCCTCATCGGCGTGCTCGGCATCGGCTTGCCGCTAG
>JAYTQI010000162.1:0-4614 GCA_043746825.1 Hyphomicrobium sp.
GGTCCTCCAGCCTTTAAAAAGCCAGGAAAATTCAGGCAAATCCGTGGTCACCGAAATGCGCGATCCATGCAACTGTCTTGGCGCGTCATGGATAAGTCAGGCGAGAGATGGTCAGGATTGCCTTTCTATTGGCCTTCTTCGGCTTATTTGGTACCGCCGCGCTGATTTACTACGTCCGCTATCAGCCCGATCCAGCCGCTTATCCTGTCCAGGGGATAGATGTTTCCCACCACCAAGGCCCAATACGCTGGCCAGAGGTTGCCAAAGGTGGCATCGCGTTTGCCTACATCAAGGCAACGGAAGGCACCGATTTCAAGGATCGGCGGTTTGTTGAGAATTGGGTCAGCTCCGCCAAGTCAGGCGTCGGGCGTGGCGCTTATCATTTTTTCACGCTTTGCCGTCCGGGATCAGAGCAAGCGCGCAATTTCATCGTCACTGTGCCGAAGGATGCCACCGCTCTGCCGCCCGCTATCGATCTTGAGTTCGGTGGTAATTGCAAGGTCCGGCCAGAGATTGCCGATGTCAAAACCAGTCTTACAGCGTTTGTTGCTCAGCTGCAGGCGGCCTACAAAAAGGCGCCAGTCTTTTATGTGACTCACGAATTCTATGTGGCATATCGCGATGCGTTGCCTGATCACGCCAACCTTTGGGTGCGCAGCATCGCGTGGCGGCCATCATTTGGCGGCAGTGCTTGGACGTTCTGGCAATACCATAACCGTGGCAGCCTAGAAGGTATTGATGGACCGGTTGACCGCAACGTTTTCAATGGGACAGCGGCCGAATTTCGCATCTTTACCAACAGCGAGGTGTCAGCGATCTCCAACATCAGCCATTGATGCGAGCATGCGCGGTGCGAACAGTTTCAGTCAAAACAGCCGTCACTTGCCGGGCATCATTCAGAATAACCACGTCAGGAAACGGCGGTGTGAAGCGTTTACTCGCTTCAGCCCGTTTGCCAAGACCGCCTGCGCCGCCAAAATCCCCATAGAGACGCAGTTCCTTTGGGCTCAGAAGGAGCGCCAGAAACGGCAACGGCGCCTTGAAAATCACAAACGGAGAATCCGGTTCGCGATTGCTGCCGGGCACGGCGCGCTGAATTTCACCCATGACGGCTTCAGCGAGCGGCCGCAAGCCTTTTGCCGCCGCGAGTAGGCTGGCCATATCCGATGATGACGCCTCGCTGACTTTCGGCATTTGAATTGGCGCGGCCGGTGGCCGAGGTTGCGGGTTGCTGGTTTTGAAATTGCGCAGTGGCGGGGGCGGCTCGATGTCTGGGTTTGGAGCTGAGACGAGGGCAGCTTTAGTTGTTTCTCCATCGCCATAAATCAGTTTTCCGCCATTGTGGTGGATGCGCTCAAGCCAGGAAGCGTTGGCGAACGTGAAGCCCTGCTGGCGCAGCCAGTCGATAATGGCGTTGCGGCCATCCAGGCCCGCAAATTCAATTGCGCGCATCCAGCCCGCAAGATCGGATCCAGTGTCACCATCGAGACTGGCTACAAAGGCGCGTTCTTTTTCTGTGTAGTTTGTGGCCATAACATCGGCTTTCAAATCCAGCGCCGGGTTCGGCCCTTGTAATCGCGGTAAATGTCCCCAAAGCGGGCTTCATGGTGGCGCTCTTCTGGCAAAATCTGCAAAACCGTCACGAGCAAAGCAAACCCCAGGCCTGCGGGTACGAACCAGGCGTTTTTCGTGATCTCAGCGAGCCCTAGCATCAAGAAGACTTCGCCGAGATATATTGGATTGCGCAGAAACCTGTATGGGCCTGCCGTCACCAGTGCCGCAGCACGGCCGTGTGGCATCACAGTGGTATTGTGGGACCGCAGCGCTACGAAACCAGCAATGGCGAGCAACAAACCAGCGGCACCAAATCCTAGGCCGACCCAACGCGCTGCGGCATCTCCAGTGCCAGGCCATGGCAATGGCCAGCACCGCCCAAGGAGATAGGCCGCTGCCACCATCGCAGCTAGCAACACAGGCGGCCAAGGGAACGGACTGGCGCGTTGCTCGAACGTCGAGAGAGGTATTTGATCATGAGTCATGGCATAACTGTAGCGCCAATTTGGAATGCTGCCACCCGGCATTCTCAAAGCGACTTGGTTTCGCTTTACTTTGCCTTCGCTGAGGCATTGGCTTTAGAGGGTGCCTCAATTGTTGGCGAGGGCTGGGTAGCGCCGTTGAGCGCTTCCTCAAGATTGTAAGATTTGCAGTCTTTCGTGATGAGTTGCTTATTGTAAGCCTCAAGCATCTCCTTATCCTTGGTGAACTGGGCGTCTGTATTGAGACCTTGGTTGGTGCCGCCAAGCACAGATTTGCCAATCGTATGGAGCGCGCGAGACGCAATCGTAGTTTTTTCGCGCGTTTCGTAGCCGCGCATCTGGATGATGCGCACTTGCATGTGGCCTGTCAGTTTCTTGCAGTCGAGGGCCTTTTCTTCGTCTGAGAGAACGTAGCCTGGTCTACTGCCACCGTTAGCTTCCGGCCCCGCCGATGTAGTGAAGTTCAACGGTCCAGAATTTTTGCCCACATCGCTACAGCCACTGACGAGGCTCAGCAAAGCGGCGCAAACATGCAATCGGCAGTTAAAATACATTCCCGCAACTCCGTAAGCCCTCAACAGCCCTGCGATACAGGCGGATTGACGGCGCACCCGGTTAGCCGGATTCGCATAGTTTACCAAAAGTGGCGGGCACAACGCCAGTCCCTGGCGGCCGTCAGTGGGACTTTCACCAGCGTGTAATATGGCAGTTGCGCTTATCCCCGGTCTAACTTCAAGTAGTCTCCTGCCTCATTAACGCGGGGGCTCAAGAATTCCGTCGCTGCAACAGGATGACATACATGCTTTGGGCCCGTTCCTTGGTTCTAATCGCCGTCTTCAGTTCTGGCCACAATGCGGGGTTCCGCACGGCCTGGGCAGGTGACGAAGCGCCAGCCCGGCTAACCTGTAAGTTTGAGACGGGGAACTCAGGAAGCTATGAGGGTGGCCTGTTCAAATCCCAGCCGTCGTCGGCACTAGAGTTTGAGATCAGTGACATCAATCTTGAAGCCCAGGCGGCCAAAATTAGCACTAGTGGCAAAGTGACCGGCACCCTGCGCATCGTGCGTGCGCTCAATGCCAATCATTATTTGGAGGTTGCCAACGAAGGGTTCTTGAACTTGACCACGGTCTACGACTTGGACCCGTCGATCAAAGCTTATCCTGCTGTTCATTCCCGGCATTTTGGCCTTTTCGGCCAGCCGGTGTTCGCGCAATACACCGGGCTTTGCACGCCGATGTGAGCGGGCTCTCACGACAGCTGTGGAGGAGTGGATTGCGCCTTAACGTTGAGGATGCGAAATAGTGGGCATGACCCTGCATCTCATCAAACTCTGCGTTGGTGCCGCCTCGATTGAGGACTTAGCTGACTGGCAACGGCGCCGTTCGGTCGAACGCAAAAGAATGGGCAAGCTCATCGCGCCCTACCACACCACTTTTCAAACGCCGAAACGGGCGGACGAGCTTCTCAATGGCGGTTCGCTGTATTGGGTCATGAAGGGAACGATCACAGCCCGCCAACGTTTGATCGCAATTGAAGAGGGGAAGAAGGAAAACGGCACGCCATGCTGCGTGCTGGTGCTCGATCCGGAAATTGTAGCCGTGCGCCCGGTGCCGCGCCGGGCCTTTCAGGGCTGGCGGTATTTTGCGCCGGATGACGCCCCTGCTGATCTCAAATCAGGGTCCGGCGAGGATATCGCCCAGATGCCCCCCAAATTGCGCAAGGACTTGGCGGACTTGGGACTGTTATAGATCGGGCTAGAGAGACACATTGGATTTTCGCCGCATGTCCCGACCGCCATTTTCGCCTGTTATTTCTGCGTTGCCAAAAAGTGTGCCGTTTGTCGGGCCTGAGGCTCTGGAGCGGGCGCGGGGGCGGCCATTTAGGGCCCGGCTTGGCGCTAATGAGAGTATTTTTGGATCCTCGCCTGAAGCCATTCGCGTCATGCGCGAAGCAGTGAGCGAAAATTGGAAATACGCCGACCCCGAAAACTACGAGCTCCGAGTGGCATTGTCCGCTTTCCACGGCGTCAGCATCGATAGCATCGTTATTGGTGAGGGCATTGACGGCCTCTTGGGCCTGACATGCATGATGTATCTTTCGCCCGGCGGCACGGTGGTGACGACGGACGGCGCCTATCCAACTTTTAATTTCCATGCCGCGGCCCATGGTGGGCGGCTCGTCAAAGTCCCGATGCGCGATGATCGCGAGGATTTGGGCGCGCTCGTCGTGGCGGCGAGGCGCGAGAACGCGCGCTTGCTTTACGTTTCCAATCCCAACAATCCGATGGGATCGTGGTGGGACGGCGCGAAGATCAACGATCTCATCGCCAATTTGCCGCCGGAAACCCTACTCGTCCTTGATGAAGCCTATTGCGACACTGCACCCGATGGCACAACGCCGGCGCTTGATGTTACGAACCCCCAGGTTGTGCGCTACCGGACATTCTCGAAAGCCTACGGTCTTGCCGGGGCACGCATCGGCTACGCTATGGCTTGCCCTGACATCATCGAAGCCTTTGATAAAATGCGCAATCACTACGGCATCAACCGCATCGGCCAGCTCGGTGCGTTGGCAGCCC
>JAYTQI010000163.1:0-4610 GCA_043746825.1 Hyphomicrobium sp.
GCGGCGATGCGCAAAGCTGTCAAAATCCCTGTCACCGTCAAATGCCGCATTGGCATCGATGACCAAGATTCAGAGCGCGATTTTCAGCGCTTCATCGACACAGTCGCGGATGCGGGATGTGCAACTTTTATTGTCCACGCCCGCAAGGCCTGGCTTAAAGGTTTAAGCCCGAAAGAGAACCGTGAGATTCCGCCACTCGATTACAATCGCGTCTATCGTTTGAAAGCGGCACGGCCTGACCTTGAGATCATCATCAATGGTGGCATCGAGACTTTGGATGCTTGCGAGCGTCACATTGAGCACGTCGATGGCGTGATGCTGGGGCGAGCCGCTTACCAGGATCCGGCGATCTTGGGAGAAGTGGATCGCCTCTTCTTCGGGGAAAATGGACCAGATGTCAGCCGCACTGCGGCATTGACAGCGCTGATGCCCTACATTGAGCGCCATATCGCGCGAGGCGGCAAGCTCTCGAACATCACCCGCCATGTGCTAGGGCTTTTTCATGGCCGCCCGCGCGGACGGTTGTTCCGCCGCCACTTGAGCGAGCAGGCTGTGCTCAGGGGCGCGGGGCCTGAGGTACTGGCAGACGCCTTAGCAATGACGGAAAGCCAGCACGTACATCACCGCCAACTCGATCTGGCATAATATAAAGGGGCGTGGATGCATCTTGCAACGTCGGGCGATGGCCTCATCTTGCTCATCGTGATGCTCACCGTTGCAGGTCTTGCCGCCGGTTATTTGTCGGGACTGCTCGGCATTGGCGGCGGCGGAGTGCTGGTACCCATCCTGTATGAGGCGTTTGGCGCCGCTGGTGTTCCGGATAACGTTCGCATGCACGTGACGCTTGGGACAACCCTTGCGGTCATCGCGCCGACGGTATTGCGTTCGCTGGCCGCTCATCGCGCACGTGGCGCGGTTGATATGGCGTTGATCAAGCGCATGGGACCGTGGATCGTGCTCGGCGTCACGCTCGGGATCATTGTTGCAAAAGGCGCGAGCAGCGAAGCGCTGCGTTGGGTGTGGGTGGTGTTTGGCTCTCTGCTCGCGCTTAAGATGGCGCTTGGGCGTGATGACTGGCGATTGGGCGATGAGCTACCCGCGCCGCCACGTCTTGAAGTCATGTCATTTGGGATCGGCGTGATTTCCACGCTGATGGGCATTGGCGGCGCGACGTTCACGGTGCCGTTGTTGACGCTCTATGGCCGCCCTTTGTTGCAATCCGTTGCAACCGCCACAGGCATTGGAGCTGCCATCGCCGTGCCGGGTCTCATCGGGTATGTCTGGTCTGGATGGCACGAGCCGGGCTTGCCGCCGTACACGGTCGGCTTCGTCAATTTGGGGGCGCTACTGATAGCACCGCTCAGCGTATTTGCAGCACCCTATGGCGTGACAACTGCGCACGGCATTTCAAAGCGCAAACTTGAGCTTGCGTTTGCGGTGTTTCTCAGTTGTGTCGTGTCGCGGTTTTTGTGGACGCTGTTGGGGTAAGGGCGCGGACTTACACCGCAATTTTCTGATTGTACTCGCCAACCTCGGGGAAGCGCGAAAGCTGCTGGTCGAGATCCTTGAAGATCGCCTTCATGTTGGCTTCGGCTGTTGGGCTTTCCACCACCACCACAAGTTCCGGCTTGTTTGATGAAGCGCGGATCAGGCCCCAGGTGCCATCTTCCAAAACGACGCGCACACCATTGACGGTGATGAGCTCGCGGATTTTCTGCCCCGCCACGCGCGCACCGGTTTCATGCTGGCGTTTGTAGTGGGCGATGACCTTCTCAACGACACCGTATTTCACTTCATCTCCGCAATGCGGCGACATCGTCGGCGAGCCCCAGGTTTTCGGCAGGGCGTCACGCAGATCAACCATGGTCTTGGACGGCGCACGATCAAGCATGTCGCAAACGGCCAGAGCCGCGACGAGGCCATCGTCATAACCGCGCCCCAAGGGGGTATTGAAGAAGAAGTGGCCGGATTTTTCGAAGCCAACAAGCGTTTTGTGCTCGAAATTGAAGCGTTTGATGTAGCTGTGGCCAGTTTTCCAATAGGTCGTGGTCGCGCCGTTGGCGATGAGCACAGGGTCGGTGGTGAACAGTCCCGTTGATTTGACGTCGACAACGAAGGTTGCGTTCTTGTGGATGGCGGACAAATCGCGCGCCAGCATGACGCCGACCTTGTCAGCAAAAATTTCGTGGCCGTCGTTGGCGACGACGCCGCAGCGGTCCCCGTCGCCGTCAAAGGCGAGGCCAACATCGGCGCGGGTCTCGAGCACCTTGGCGGCGACGGCGGTCAGCATCTTCATGTCTTCGGGATTGGGATTGTGGTGCGGGAAGTTGTAGTCGAGGTCCATGTGCAGCGGCACGACCTCGCAGCCAGCGGCTTCGAGAACCTGGGTCGCGAAGGCGCCCGCCGTGCCGTTGCCGCAAGCCGCGACGACTTTGAGTTTGCGCTTGAGCTTAGGCCGGTCGGTCAGCGACTTGATATAGCGGTCCATCATGTCTGGGACGAAAATGTAACGCCCGCCCGCTTTGGTCTCGAAGGCGCCTGAGAGCACAATCTCCTTGAGTTGCGTCATCTCATCGGGGCCGAAAGTTAGCGGACGTGATAAGCCCATCTTGATACCGGTCCAGCCGTTATCATTGTGGCTCGCGGTCACCATGGCGACGCCTTCAACATCAAGCGCAAACTGGGCGTAATAAGCCATCGGCGAGAGCGCCAGGCCGATGTCGTGAACTTCGCAGCCGCCCGCCAGCAAGCCAGTCATCAGCGCCTGCTTCACCTGGCCTGAATAGGAGCGGTAGTCATGGCCGACAACAATGCGTTTTGGCACGCCGCGTTTGGCGAACAGCGCTGCCATGCCCATGCCGACGGCATTCAGTCCCATCAGATTGATTTCTTCCGGGAACAGCCAGCGCGCGTCGTACTCGCGAAAGCCCGTTGGCTTGACGAGCGGGAAACGCTCGAAATCGGCGGTGTTCGGCTTCAAGTCAGCGCGTGGTTTCGGCAGCATGGATGGCCCCCCATTGGATTCGGTGAGATGAGTTTATAAGGTGGGACGCGTCGCGCCAATCACTTGGATAGCACTTTGCGGTTTGAAGCGCCTAAAATGGCGCTTGAGTGGCATTTATTGATGTAGAACAAGAGAGCGGGCGCGCATATCGACGCGCGACAGGCGGCTCAAGAAGCTCATGCCGAGCAGGGTGCCACGCATTTTACCGCGCTCAGCCACTGCGCCATCGACGTCGCGCACCGTGATTCCGCCAATCGTGATCTGGCCGATCTTGACAGGTGCGATTTTCGAAACGCCATTGGCGGTCGTTGCGGTGCCCGTAAAATCGCTGGGTCTGAGGAATATTCCGGAGCGTTCCGCATCCTCGTAGGTGAGGGCCACCATAGTCGCGCCAGTATCGACCATCACACCGATGCTGCGGCCGTTGATCTCGGCGTCGGCCTCGAAATGACCGTTGGCGTTGGCCTTGAGCGTCACGCCGTCGTTGTCAACTGGGCTTAAGTCTTCGCTCGCCGATTGCTCCACGGAGGCGGGCTTGCCCGTGGAACTTTTTGCTATTGCACGGCTCGAAACTTCGGAGACCGCGCGCTTAACCTCGTCCCGGTGCTTGAGGACATAAGCTGATGCCGCAGCAACTGCAAGGCAGGCAATGAGTGTCGAAAAAAGGCTCTTGGTGCCTGACGAAACCGACATATCGAGGCCCTTGAATACGAGACTGCGGGGCCACAAGCTTGGCCTCTTACTCACGGAGGGTGAGGAAGTCTCCGCTCAGTTCATAAGACCGCAAACGTCTTAAAAAAGTAATACCAAGCAAGCTTTCATTAAGACTTCCAGGCTTCGCCACCAGGGCTTCGACATTATCGACTTTAATCGCGCCAATCGTGATGCTGCGGATATGCACGCTGGCCGCCAGCGCCGGGCCATTGGCAGTCTCAATCGGAGTTGTGAACGCCAACGATGCGGTATCAACGCCAGCCTTCTCGGCATCGGCGCTGCGCAAAATCACAGCCGACGCACCTGTGTCGATGAGAAAATCAAGGGGCTCGCCATTGACTTCAGCGCGGGCCACGAATTGGCCATTTGATTTCTTGCGCAAGCGGACAGATCGGGGTGCGTCTTTTGAAACCGTCGCAGCGTCTTCGCTGCCAGCAGCTTGTGCCGTTGGTAGCGCTTTCCAGAGCGTGCCGGATTTGAGCCCTAATGCTGCGGCCATCACGATGGCTGCGAGCAGCCCGATCAGGAAGGGGTTGAGTTTTGACTCTTCCGTTTCGCGTGGCCGTGTCGCTGCCAAATAGGCAATTGCGAGGATTGTGATAACGGCCGCCGCCGTCGGCAACGCGGGCAAGCTGTCAAGTCCGGCAACGCCGCCTTGCGACAGCATCACCAAACCTGCAAGGCCAAGGATCACCACAACCAGCCAGATCAGCATTGCTTCGCCTCAGTCTGGTTTTTGCCGGGTCGTGAGCTCGGCCATGATGCGGCGGCGCTCTTGGCTTGTCATCGAAGCCCAGCGGGCGATCTCGTCAATGGTGCGGCCGCAGCCGACGCATTGACGAGAGTTTGGCGCGACGGTGCAGATGTTGATGCAAGGCGTTTCGATGGACTG
>JAYTQI010000164.1:0-4609 GCA_043746825.1 Hyphomicrobium sp.
AATCTTGCGTCACGAAATCCTAGAGCCGGAGTTTTCTTGCGCACGTCATACGGAGCCCTGGTTCTTGCATGTGTTGTGATCGGCTTGATCGCGGCGCCCTTGAGTGCAGCCAGTGACGACCAGAGCCTTCAAGAGGATAGCAAGGTTCCAGTCCGCGGGGTCGTGCGCACCATCGATCAGGCGGCACTCTCGACCGATCTCATTGCCCGCGTCGCAAAGATTGGATTTCGCGAAGGTGAAGCCTTTAAAAAGGGTGATCTGCTGATCGCTTTCGACTGCGCGCGCTACAAGGCAGAAGCCCAGTCTGCGGAAGCTGTGTTCCGGGAAATGCAATTGACGCTCGATAGTAATGAGCACTTGGAAAAATTCCGGGCCGTCGGCAAGCACGACGTAGAAATCTCGAAAGCCCGAGCCGATAAAGCCCTAGCTGAAGCCCGCTCCCTGCAAAGCCGCTTGGCGCAGTGTGAGGTCGTCGCCCCCTTCGATGGCCGTGTCGCTGAGCTTTCGGTCAACGCCCACGAGCAGCCGCAGCCAAACAAACCTTATCTGGTCATAGTCGGTCAGGGACGGTTTGAAATCGAGCTGATCGTGCCATCTTTTTGGTTGAGCTGGTTGAAGCCCGGCGCAGTCTTTGCGTTCTCTGTCGATGAGACCAAGACCAATTACGAGGCTCATGTCGTGCGCCTTGGAGCGGCCGTTGATGCGGTCAGCCAGATGGTCAAGGTTATCGCTGTCTTCGACAATCCCGCGGACAACGTTTTACCCGGCATGAGCGGTTCGGCCAGGTTCTCTGAGCCGAACGGGTGAGGCGATGACGGCTGCGAAACCCAACCAGACGATGACAATAAATGCCGGGACGCAAGTGCAGGCTGTGACCGCCGCGCCCAAGCCCAAAGTTGCAGATGGCCAGGCGGCGCTGCTGGCGCTTCTCAAAGTCGAAGCTGATGCGCGCGATGCCAGCAACGAGCGCGATCTGGTTTTTCTGATTGCCAACGAGACGCGCAAACTCACCCGCGCCCGTCAAATCTTTGTTCTTCGTACAGGCTTGCGCGGCGGCTTTGAGGTGCGCGGCATTTCAAGCCTGCCGGCCGTCGATCGCAATGCGCCTTTGGTCATCTTTATCGAGCAGCTGGTCGCGCGCCACGGCAAAAATAAAGCGCTCGAAGCACCTTGTGTGCTTGATCTTGCTGCCGAGCCTGATGGCAGCGTCGCAGAGGCCTATCCGTTCCGGTCACTGGTCTGGCTGCCGTTGAAACATGGCGGCAATGTCACTCAGGGCGGCATCGTGCTCGCCCGCGAAGAGCCTTGGGCTGAGCAAGATCTCGTCATCGCCAAACGCTTGACGTCGGCCTACGCCCATGCCTGGCGGGCGCTGACAGGCGGCAGGCGCAAACGCACCTGGAGTCTCTCACGCTGGCACGCGGCTGCTGCAGCCGTCGTGATCGAAGCCCTGCTTTTTATCAACGTACCACTGACAGCACTTGCACCGGCTGAAATCATCGCCCGAGATCCCTTCGTCGTGGCGGCCCAGATCGACGGGGTCATCGAGATGATCACGGTTGAACCTAATCAGGCTGTGAAAAGTGGTGATCTGTTAGTCAA
Source organism: Hyphomicrobium sp. (assembly GCA_043746825.1). Taxonomy (GTDB): domain Bacteria; phylum Pseudomonadota; class Alphaproteobacteria; order Rhizobiales; family Hyphomicrobiaceae; genus Hyphomicrobium_B. Next base: position 1,603 of record JAYTQI010000164.1, read on the forward strand.
GCTCGCCGACACAACGCTCAAGAACCGCTTCGAAGTCGCCGCGCGCGAAGTCCAAGTCGCGGAAGCGCGATTGAAGCAGTCTAATCAGGTCGCATTCACCGATCCGCGTGGCATGCACGAGATCGGCATCGCGCGCGCGGAACTCGCCTTAAAAATCGCCGAGCGCGATTTTGCCCGCGATCTGCTGGCCAAATCTGAGATCCGGGCGCAGCGCGATGGCATCGCCATTTATTCCGACAAACGCGATCTAGTTGGACGGCCCGTCGCAGTTGGCGAGCGTATCTTAGAGATTGCCGATCAGGCCTCGCTTGAGGTCAAGATAGATCTTGCCGTCTCAGACGCCATTGCGCTCACGCCTGGTGCGCGGGTGAAAGTCTTCCTCGATAGCGATCCGTTGACGCCGTGGACAGCGTCTGTCAAACGCGCCGACTACAAAGCCAAGGCCGGAGACAATGACGTGGTGTCGTTCCGCGTCGTCGCAACATTAAATCCCGAGGATGGCCGTGCGCTGCCGCGTCTGGGTGTGCGCGGCACAGCACAAGTCGCGGGAGATAATGTGCCGCTCGCGCTCTATCTGTTCCGCCGCCCCATCACGTTTATACGGCAATGGTCGGGGCTCTAACATGGCCGAGGACCGCGTCGCCGTTCTCCCTGAACTTCGCCAAGAGCTGAGGCTTGAACGCGGCGCCGACGGACCCGGTGGCGCGCCGGTTTGGCTGGTCGTTGATCCAGTTCAGCACCGTTACGTGCAAATCGACGAGGCCGCATATCAGCTGTTATCAGGCTGGCAGGAGGGTCAGCCGTTTGCAGCACTCATTGAGAACATCGCCCGCGATTTTGATGCCAAAGTCAGCGCTGAGGAATTGGCGCAGTTCGTGCGTTTCGTCGAAGCCAATAATTTGACCGTTGAGGCTCCGGCTGGCGATTGGCGTCACTACGCAGCAATTGCCAAGCGCGCTGAGCATGGCTGGCTGATGTGGGCTATTCACAATTATCTCTTTATCAAGCTGCCGCTTCTGCGGCCTGAGCCCTATCTCAAACGCGCGCTGCCATGGGTGGCGCCATTTTTCACGCGCGGCTTTTTCTTCGCTGTAGCGGCTTTAGGGCTAGTTGGCATCTATTTGGTTTCGCGGCAATGGGATGTGTTCCGCTCAACCTTCCAACACTTCTACTCATTCGAAGGCGCAATCACCTATTCCCTCGCACTTGCCTTTGTGAAGAGCGCGCATGAACTTGGCCACGCCTTTACCGCCGTGCGCTATGGCTGCCGGGTGCCGTCCATGGGCATCTGCTTCTTGGTGATGTTCCCGGTGCTCTATACCGATGTCACGGATGCTTGGCGCTTGCGCAGCCGCCGCGAACGGCTTCTCATTGGTGCCGCCGGTATTCTGGTTGAATTGGCGGTCGCGTGTCTTGCAACATTCCTTTGGGCGTTTCTGCCGGAGGGCATTCTCAAGAGCCTGGCGTTTTCAATTGCGACGGTCGGGTGGATCTTGAGCCTGGCGATCAATCTCAATCCCCTGATGCGGTTCGACGGCTATTATCTTTTTGCCGATGCGCTGGGGGTCGACAATCTGCAATCGCGGGCTTTTGCGTTTGGGCGCTGGCGGATGCGGGAAATCCTGTTTGGCTTAAAAGCGCCACCGCCCGAACGCATGGAGCTCAAAACCGCGCGCATTCTCACGTTCTACGCTTGGTCGATTTGGTTCTACCGCTTGACTGTATTCACAGGCATCGCAATTCTTGTCTACCACATGGCCTTTAAGGTCTTAGGTATTGTCCTGTTCCTGGTCGAGATCATTTATTTTATTGCCCGCCCGATTGCTGGAGAGCTATTGAGCTGGTGGAAATACGGCGCTGCGATCTTTGCGACGCGGCGCAGCAAGATCACGGCGGCAGTCTTTGCAGCGCTTGTGATCGCGGCTGTGGTGCCGTGGTCGACGCACATCAATGTACCGGCGGTCTTGGAAGCGGCTGAAATCACCCGGGTCTATCCACAGCGCGCGGGGCTCATTGAAGAGCTGCACATCGAGGCTGGCGATGAGGTCAAGGCTGGCGATATTCTGGCCCGCCTGACCTCGCCTGAGGTTGAGCACCAAATCGTTGTTACGGAGCGCAAGCTGGCTCTCGTAAAAATGCGTCTGGCGCGGCGCCCAGCAGACGGGGAAGATAAATCGCGCAGTCTGGTGATGGAGCGTGAACTGTTATCGGCAGTGTCGGAATTGGCTGGTCTCATGGTTGAGCGCAACAACCTGATCGTGCGCGCGCCCGCTTCCGGAACAGTTGTGGAACTCAATCCAGCGGTGCATGCCGGACGCGCCATTGGGCGCTCGGAAATGATTGCGCTCATCAAGGGCGGATCTCGACTTGTTGCCCGGGGTTATATTGCTGAACGGGATTTATCCCGCATTAAAGCCCATGCGGATGGGCAATTCATTGCTGATCTTCCCGGCTTCAAACATGTGCCCGTGCATCTGCAAGATGTCGCCAATGCGGGGGCAACTAATATAGATGTGCCGGAATTGGCATCCAGCCACGGCGGGCTGATTGCAGTCAGGCCGCAAGCGGGCGAGCAGGGCCATCGCCGCTTAATTCCGGTCGAAGCCAGCTATTTGGCGACTTTATCCGCTGATCCAGGGATTGAAGGGCCCGGCTATTGCGCGCGGGGCGTGGTGCGTCTTGATGGTGAAGCCCAGAGCTTAGCGTCCCGCGTCTGGCGGCAAGTTGCGGGTGTTTTGGTGCGCGAAAGCGGTTTTTGAAATGCCATTGCCGAATTCATTTCTACCATAATATGAGACGCTTTCTTGTAAACCCCAGTATTTCCGGTCATTTCTGTGCATATTATTGGAAACGAATTTGTAATTGTTATTATCAGGATGTGAATTAATTCCTGCCAATATATTTTGATGCCGCCGTTTTAGAGAAAGATCTACGCCAGCGTGCGTCCAATTATACGTCGCTTGCAAACAATTGCAAAACACCTTTCGGATGAACTGGGGCGGGATCT
>JAYTQI010000165.1:0-10739 GCA_043746825.1 Hyphomicrobium sp.
GAGCTTGGCGCATCCAAGGGCGAAGACTGGTACGCCTTAAATGATGGCGCGCTGCACCGGCTCGTTGCCAAAACCGCAGCAGGTCTTACAGACCCCAAAAGTTTCGAAGCCGCTGCCGGTGTTGCGCAGGAAGTGCCCGCCAGATCGGGCGCGGGATGGGTATCGCTCTATACCGCGCGGTTTCCAGACAAGCTCAAAACCGACATCCCGCAATCCGCGAGCCACCGCTGGCTTGGCGGCGATGTCCATGTGTTGAAGGGCGTTCTCACTTCACAGCACTGACAGCAGCAGCAGCATCCGCGATCCCCGCGCCAAGTTCTTCGGCGGATTTCCCATTCAGTTTGTGAGCACTCTTTGACAAAATCTCGCGCACCTCTTTTGATGTCAGCGTAGGGTTCTTCTCAAGCATCAGCGCGGCGATACCAGAGATGTGCGCGGCAGCCAGTGACGTGCCCGACGAAATATCGAACGCGCCCTTGGGTGCCGCCGCGATGATATCAACACCTGGAGCAGCGACCGCGATATAAGGGCCGCGGTTGGCGTCCTTATAGGTCTCGTCCGCGCTATCCGTTGCCGTCACGGCAATGACACTCGGGAAAGCTGCCGGATACGCTGCCTTCGCAGTTGGCCCGCCATTGCCCGCCGCCGCGATGATGACGACGCCTTGAGCGTCCGCCGCCTCAATAGCCTTGCCGAGCAGCGGGTCTTCTGGCCCTGCAAAACTCATGTTGATGACGCGCGCACCATTCGCCACCGCCCAATCGAGGGCTTTAAGGATGGCCAGGGTATAGGACTGCGCCGAGCCTTGCCCGCTGCTGGAAAAAGCGCGGATGCCAAGAACGTTCGCGGCGGGGGCTATGCCTTTGAAGCCTGATCGCGCACCAACAATTGCGGCAATGGCGGTGCCATGAAGTTCCGGTTCTGAGCGCGCTTCTCCGAGCGCGTCAAAGGTCTCGGTAATGGCCCCGGCAAAGGCCGGATGGCTGGTATCGATCTGACTGTCGATGATGGCGATCTTGACGCGCTTGCCTTGTGCAACTTTGTGCGCTTCGGTGAGATGCAATTTATCTGGCGCGTATTGTGGCGGTGCGGGCAGAGATTTCGCGGCGCCTTGGCTTGGCACATAAACGTAATGCGGCTGTGCGACCAGCACGCGGGTATCCGCCGCGATTTGTTGCAGCACGGTTTCAATCGAGCGCTGATCGGGGATGCGGAATCTGACGACGCGTTGGCCCAATAAGGCAGAGGTATAAAGCGTCTGGCCTTCAAGATTGAGGTCGCGCGAGAGTTGTAGAACCGTGGCGCCATCGGCGGCGGCTGGCAGCGTGACGATGACTTCATTGGATCGAACTTCGGGAACAACCGCGCCTATAACCACTGGTACGCCAGCGGGGCGCAGAGCAACAGCGACGGCTTGCGAATTCCAGCCCTGCCCTAGCCGGCCTTTGGGCAATCCGCGCAAAAGATTGAGCACCGTCACGGCATCGGGTAATGGCCCGCCTTGGCCTGCTGCTTGAGCCCACGCCGGGCACGGCCATGCGATCACCACAAGCACGCCAAGCACAAGTCCTTTTCTCAACTGACGCATCTTGGACCTCATGGCTTAGCTGGTGCGGCAGAGGCGAACGACACGAGGTCGGCGCGCGCTTTCAATTTGGCGAGCGCGGCATCGAGGCCGTCCTTAGCCAGCACGGTTTCAGAAACCCGCACGACAAAAACGCCGCCTGCTTTGGGGCCTTCGGTGATTGTAAACTTATTATCTGCGAGGAATGCGGACAATGTACCCGCTGGCGCCGCTGGCTGGAACGCGACGAGTGCAAACGTGCCTTTGCCGAGATCTGTTGTTGTTCCCGCAGCTGTCTGATATCCACCAGAACCACCCCGATTCAGCATCAACGACCCAATCGACGCCGCCTGCACCGCAATTGCCAAAGCCGCCGCAACACCGGCATACGCAAGCTGGCGTGGCGTGAAGCCGCCAAGCCAAGTGCCAACGCGATCCAGCAGCGAAGCCTGCACCGCCTTCAACCGCATACTCGGGCTCGACGCCAGACTGGCCTTCAGCTTGTCGAGCCCATTCTTCGGCGACACAATCTCTTGATTGACGGCAAAGTTCACGTCAGCCTCATCGCGCGCTAGCAAAAGATGCTGGCGCACCTCCGGGTGCCGTTCGGCATAAACGTCAACCTTGGCGCGGTCATCTGCGCTGATTTTTCCTGTGATGTACCACGGCAGAAGCGCCGCGATTTCATCAGCTTCGGACAGAATTTCGTTTTCATTGCTCATCATGGCCACCCTCTGTCGACGCCGCGCTCTTTGAGCAGCTCAGACAGCTTCTTGCGGGCATAAAACATCCGCGTTTTCACAGTTGCTTCCGGGATGCCGAGAACCTCAGCCGCCTCAGAAATGGATTGTTCCTGATAATAGACGAGATCGAGGATCTCGCGATGCTCAGCTGACAAGCCCGTCATCGCCGCACGGATCTGCGCGCTCTTATCTGACTTCTGGGCGGTGACTTCGGGGCTGTCGTCAGTGTCCTCAAGTTCGGCAGACGCCTCATCAAACCCGCCTGAGACCTCGCGCTTTTTACGCAACGCACTAACAGCCTTATTGTGAGCAATCGACAGCAGCCATGTCGTCGGCTCGGAGCGGCCCTCGTACCGTGCCGCGCCCTGCCATGCCGCTAAAAACACCTCGTTCATCAGTTCCTCCGCAACAGCCTCATTGCGCACGACCCGGACGAGATAACGGAACACCCGGGTCTGGTTTCGCGAAAACAGACGTTCCAGGGCCTTGGCATCTCCGCCGGCTATGGCGCGAATGAGCGCTCGGTCGTCGGATGCTTGTTCCATGTCGTCTCTGTCACTTGGCCATTGGTCGCGAGGGCGGGAGATAAGGTTCACCATGTTCGCAAGTAACAGGGCGGAAGCCAACCTTGCCAGACTTGAAGGCCCCCCGCCAGCGTGCGTTTTGCAGTGCACTCTATGACAACTCAGTGAGAATTTCGTTCGTTCGTGAACTTTTCCTGGGCTCGCCGCGACTTGGGTCTCAAGGGGCATCTCATGCCCAATGAAACCTGTAGCGACGTCATGGAGAACGGCAATGATCAATGATACGGTACGATTAAGGGACCAATCAGCCAGACACGGCATATGGTCTTCCTTGGGGCCAAGGAGATTGCGTATGGTTGATGTTGCAACGCCAGCCCGCAGGATTGGGCGGACACTGGCAGCTTCGGCGGCCGTCGTTTTTTCCAGTTATTTTGTCAGTGGCGCTTTGACGCCTGCCTTTAGTGCCGACACCCAAATCATCAAGCGCGGCGATGCCGTCGTCACCGGCTTCTCGGGCACGCGGACCGAAAAGGATGTTCCGCCTGAAGTTCACCCCCTCGACCGTACCTTTATTGATCTGCAAGGCTCAGCCGCGCAAATTTTCGATCTCTCCGTGCTTGGCACCGCGCCGCGCGGCCAGCTCTCGGATGTGCCCTCGAAACTCAAAATCAAGGCCGCCGAGACAGGTCAGGTCTTTGGCATCACGCTCGATAGTGACAGCCTTGGCAAAGCGCCGAACGCTTATCTGACGTCGACATCCATGTTCGGCCTGCAAATCATCGCGGACGATGGTAAGGGCGCTATGGACCGGCTGCTCGCGGGCGCGCCCGGCGCCAAATGGATGCCAGGCCAATTCGGCCTTGATAAAGGCGGCACACCGGGCGCGATTTGGAAAATCGATGGCCGCACCGGCGCTGTCACGTTGTTCGCCAATGTCACGCTCGACAATCAGGTCAACGCTGGCCCGGGTCTTGGCAACATCAGCTATGATCCCAAGACCAACCAGGTGTTCGTCTCAGACCTTGAGACGGGCATGATCCACCGCTTCACATTAGATGGCAAAGAGCGCGATCTGTTCGATCACGGCGTCGACGGCCGCAAGGTGCAGGGCCTCGATCAGGTTCCCTACGACGCCTCGCGCCGCATGAGCAAAGAGAACTCATCCTTTAACATCGAAGACACCGCCACCTGGGGCTTTGCGGATGAGCGCCGCCGGGTGTTTGGCCTCGCGGTCAGCAACAACCGCCTTTATTACGGCGTCGCCGAAGGCCCTGCGGTCTGGTCGGTCTCGATTGATGATGAAGGCGATTTCGGCAACGATGCGCGTATAGAACTTGAGCTCAAGAACACACCACCCGGCACCAACATCACAGACATCCTGTTTGATGGCGCGGGCGTCATGTATTTGTCCGAGCGTGGCGCACCAGCTGGCAGCTACGACTATACGACGTTCGCGACGCCGCAGCAGGCGGTTGTTGTCCGCTACATGTGGGATGAAAAGGCGGGCCGCTGGAGCGAAAAGCCGCAAGAATATGCGATTGGCTTAACGCCTGAATTCCACGGCGCACAGGGTGGCATCGCCCTCAACTACGGCTACGACAAGCACGGCAACATCGATTTCGGCAAATGCCGCCAGACACTGTGGACCACGGGCGAGCATCTGCGCGAAGGCGACGACACGGTGCGCGTCTCAACCGGCGGCGCCAAGATCGTCCACGGCTTGCAGGGCAATTACAAATCGCGCGTGCGCCCGGACAATGAACCCCCCTATGAAACCTGGTTCACCGATTACGACGGCCGCTTTGAAGATGCCGAGGCTTTTGGCCATATCGGTGATGTCGCCATTTATGAGCCGTGCGAAGGTGAGCGCGAACGCGAACCGCAAGAGCGCGTAGAAACCATCGCACCTATGGTCCCGCCCCTGGATGACCCGGGCCTGATCCTCGAGAAGCGCTGCTTTGCTGGCGCCATCGGTGGCAAAATCCGCTGCTCGATCTCGGTGCGCAACGTCTCCAATCATATCCCGAGCCAAGATATCAAAATCGTCGATGTGACGAAGATCATGATTGGCCCAGGCACGGGCACGCTCGTTCCGATCGTGTCGTTCGCGGTGCCTAATTCCGCGATCTCGTGCGCCCTTGCTCCGACGCCGGACTTCTGGTGCTCAATCCCAGCTACTCTCTTAGGCCCAGGTGAAATCATCGGCATCGACGTTTGGGTCGATACCCATGACCTTGCGCTGGCTGGCAACGTCGGTTTCCGCAACTGCGCCATCCTCCAGCATCCCGACGGGTATGGCCGCGCCTGCGCTGAAGGCGGCACCGATATCATCGTCGAAAAGATCGGCCCGGCGACGTGCTTGCCCGGCGGTGCCTGCAAGTTTGGCTTGCGCATCGCCAATGGCGGCCTGCTGCCGTTCGACGGCGACGTGCTGGTGGCGGATGCCATGTTCATCGGTGGCGGCGTTCCCGTTGCCCCTGTGACTGCCGTCAGTCCGCCATTCACTTGCATCTCTGGCAACACCAGCCAATTGCCCTTCACCTGCCTGACGCATCTCTCATTGGCGCCGGGCGAAGAGCACATCCATTGGGTTGACGTGACCATGCCAGCGCCCGGTGGGTATTGGGCTGAGAACTGCTTCGGCGTTCTCGACCCAGCCCTTGTGCCTGTTGGCCCCGTGCCGCCAGTGCTGATCGGTGGCCCTGGCGGCAGCTCAAACCCGGCCTGTGTCTGGGTTGAAGTGCCCGCACCCACTGCCAACTTGAAGATCGAAAAGAAAATCGTTGGCACTGGCCAATGCGATAAGATCGGCGGCGATCTGTTCTGTAAGTACGATGTTTCTCTCACCAACCAGAACACCGTCGCTTTCAATGACGTGATCAAGTTCGAGGAGAAAGTTCCGCCCGGTGCCAACCTGACGCTCATCAGCCCGCCTTGGGGCTGTGGCGGTGTTTCACCAAACTATGTTTGCGATACCGGCGGCGCTGTGGCGATACCCGCTGGCGGCACCATCTCGACACAAGTGACGTTGCAAATCTCGGTGCCCGATGTCGAAGCCATCGGCTGCTCAATCCCCAACGAGGTTAAGATATCGACCCCTGCGGCTGGCACGCCTTTGAACCTTGATGGCTCAGACGATATTGCTTCCGCAACCGCTTGGACATTTGGGTTGTCCTGGGTTGATCTTGGCGGTGTCACACACACCATTTGCGATCCAACCAATCTCAAGGTCAAAAAAGTTGCGACCGGACCGTGTACCCAAAGTGGTAGCGGCTGGCAGTGTGGCTATGAGGTGACCGTCACCAACGCCGGACCTGATCCTTTTAAGGGCCCCGTCAAACTTGACGAAAAGTTTGGGGTTTCACCTCAGTCTGTGAGTTTTGGCGGCGATTTCACCTGCTCAGGCGCTGGCGCCACCTACAAATGCCAGACCGGAACCGTCAGCCTCGCCAAGGGTGATAGTCTGACACTCAACGTCACGGCCAAGGTCGCTGACAACGGCACCTGCCGCATGCCTAATACGGCAACGCTGACCTTCCCAGTTGCGGGCTCCAAGGCCAACGGCTCTGGTGCTGACGATACCGCGTCTGCAACAGCCAAAGTGCCGTCAGAACGCTGCACAGAGAAGCCATCATCGTTCATCCCGCCCGTATCGATCCCACGCTGCGCAGACGGACGCCCACGCCGCCTCGATGGCTCGTGCCCGTGCCCACTCGGCACGCGGTGGGATAACGAGAGCCGCAGTTGCCAGAACCCGCAGCCACGCTGCTATGACCAAGCGCGGATCCGCGATAACGGCACTTGCTGCCCATACGGCACGGTCTACGACGGCGAAAATGATCGCTGCCGCGTGCCACGGCCTGAGTGCCGCGATCCGGAACGCCGGATGAACGATGGATCGTGCTGCCCACTTGGCACGGTGACCAATGAGTCCGGCTCGCGGTGCGTACCGACCGAAACAGCCTGCCCGCCTGATACACGCTGGAACTATATTACCCGCACCTGCGTGCCCACGCGGCCCACCTGCAACGAAGGCGAGCGCTACAATTGGCGCGAAAAACGTTGCGAACCCCCGCACCGTTGGTGCCCGCCTGGAACGCATCCCGGCCGCGACGGCGATGCCTGCATCCGTGACGAAGGTGATTGCCCGCGTGGCACGCGCTTCAATCGCGAGACGCATCAGTGCGAGGGCGGCAATCATGACTGCCGCGACAGCGAGCATTATGACCGGGAGAAGCGCGCCTGCGTTCCCAACGATCATGACGATTGCACTCAAGGCCAACACTATGACCGGGAGAAGCGCGCCTGCGTACCCAACGCTCAACCTGAATGCCGTGACAATCAACATTATGACCGCTGGAGGCATGCATGCGTCCCGAACGATCACGGCGATTGCGGCCAAAGCCAGCACTACGACCGGGAGAAGCACGCGTGCGTCCCGAATGAGCAGACCGACAAGTGCCCAGATGGCTCACCGCATCTTGCCGGTGGTGCCTGCCGCTGCCCTCAGAACCGGACCTGGAACGCGGACAGCGGTCATTGCGAGCGCAAAGACCTGCCGCCAACGAGCATCCAGTGCTTAGCCGGTTTTGAACTTATCAACGGCAAATGCGTGAAGAAGACTGAGCCGAAAGACCCGCCGAAGGTCCCAGGCAAAGAGCCGCCCGTTGAGCGGACCTGCCCAGAAGGCAAACATCGCGTCGGCAACGCTTGCCTGCCAGACAAAGGTATCCCAATCGTTCCTCCCAATGGCGGCGATGGAAAAACGCCAGGTAAGGATCCATCATCAGAACGGACCTGCCCAGAAGGCAAACATCGAGTCGATAACGCTTGCCTGCCAGATCAGATCATTGTGATCCCACCAGCTGGTGGCACAAAGGTACCTGGCAAAGACCCAGGCACGCCTCAGTCCACGACCTGCCCTGAAGGCCAGCATGCTGTAGGCAAAGCCTGCATACCCAATCGTCCTAACGGCGGCGGTAAAGCTGACGTGCCGGATTGCAAGGCCGGGACTCACCGTTTGGGCAAGAGTTGCGTGCCTGATGTCGTCATCAAACCGGAAGGCCCCGTGATCAAGATCGTACCGAAGCACAGGCCGAAGGCAGACGATGACGAGCCCAAACGGAAACCAAAGCACGACATTGAAAAGCCGAGGGTTCACGAGAAAATCGAGAAAATTGAACCGAAAACCCGCGAACGCATCGAGCCCAAAAAACACATTGATGAGCAGCCGCATAAAAAACCGGTGGGCGGCAATGAGAAGATCGAGAAGCAGCGTAAGACGCTGCATATCCAAAAACAGGGCGGCGACGATGACGGCAAAAAGAACCACGGACCGTCGATTAATCTGCCGGGTATCTTGAAGAAGTTAAACTGAAAGGCGTGCCCACACTAAAAACAAAGGCAGGCGGAGCGATCCCCCTGCCTTTAGTATTTTTTGCGCCGCCGGCTATCAAAACCATCTCTTGAACGCCTGTTCCCTTGGGAACAGACTTCCGGCATCGTAGCGGGCAAGCGATTGGGTTACGGCAGCCGGGAGGCCGCCGGCGTATCAAACCAGCCATGCCTTTGCGAAAGCGGAGCGAGAGGAATGCAACTAACTGCAGCATTGCCGCCCGGCGTTGGCATGGCGTTGACCGCCATGGCCTATCTGCTGGTCAAGCATGCGGTCGCGGATTTCCTGCTCCAAACCGAGTATCAGCGCCGCACCAAGGGGGATTACGGCGCGCTTGGCGGGATCACGCATGCCTTCACCCACATCGTCCTGACAGCACCTGTTTTTTGGATCTTGCCGCCCGTCGCGCTAGGCTTCGTTTCAGCGCTCCTGCTCGGTGAATTTGTGGTCCACTATCATTTGGACTGGAGCAAAGAGCGGGTCGTGCACGCGAACGGATGGAGCTCTAAAGATACCCCATTCTGGTGGGCCATCGGGCTCGATCAAATGATGCACGCTCTGACCTATGTCGCGATCCTGTGGCTGGGCATTGCCGCCTCAATTGCCCCGTTGGCTGCGGGATGACCTGTTGCAAGCACGCCTCAGAGGGCCAGGATGCACGGCGGCGCTCCCAGATTTGACTGCTTAACAGTCGAGCAATAATTCGCTAGAGACAGTGGCGTAGTGCTCACCCCAGCATATTTTACATGTTGCCACCTGCCCCCGTAACGGCAAGCCATCCGGCCCCGAATACCCCACAAGAGGCAAGAGTTTGGACCGGCAAAAGCGTGATACCGAGTGGTCCGAACTAATGCGGGCCTCGATTATGGGCGACGGCGCTGCTTACAAGCGCCTGCTTGCCGAATTGTCGCGGACGTTACGTTCAACCGTTCGGCGCGGCTTTGCCGGGGCTGGCGTCAGCCCTAACGATGTGGAGGACGTGGTGCAGGAGGTTGTATTGGCTATTCATATGAAGCGCCACACCTGGGATCAATCCAAGCCCATCGGGCCGTGGGTGATGGCGATCGCGCGCAACAAACTGATCGATGACCTTCGCCGCCGTGGCCGCAGGACGGAAGTTTCAATCGACGGCATGCTGGATATTCTCGAGGCTGGTGGCCAAGAGGACGCCATCCACGCCTCCGATTTGCGCAAAGTACTGACCGGCCTCAACGACCGCCAGCGCGATATCGTCCAAGCCATCGCCGTTGACGGGCATTCGGCCAAAGACGTTGCTGACCGGCTGGGCATGACAGAAGTTGCCGTCCGCGTTGCCTTGCATCGATGCCTAAAAACCCTTTCGCAGACCTATCAAGAGCGGCCCACGCAAGAGACCACGAAATGAAGACCGACGACCTCATCAATGGACTGGTGGCTGACAATGCCACTGTCGCGCCGCCGATTTCCCGGACGGTGCTTTTGTCATTGCTCGCTGGCACGGCGGTGGCCGCCGCGATTTTTGCAACGACCATGGGGCTGCGCGGTGACTTCTTCTGGTCAATCGTCAACTCTCCGCGCTTCATCTTTAAATTCGTTGTCACCTTGGGCGTCGCAATTCCGGCTTACTTCATTGTGCGCCGGCTGGCGCGCCCTGAGCAACCTGCTGGCAGGTTGGTTTGGATGCTCGCCATTGTGCCCTTGATGCTGACGGCGGCCGTGCTGCTTGAGATGTCGGTCATACCTCCCGATCAGTGGAAGATTTATCAGGTCGGCTCAAACTCGATGATGTGCATGACGCTGATCCCAGCCCTATCGCTGGCTCCGCTCGCAGCCGTTCTCTATGCTTTGCGCCAAGGCGCGCCTGCAAATCCAACGTTGGCTGGTGCCTTTGGCGGCCTGTTGTCCGTTGGCGTTGGCGCGACGCTCTATGCGACACACTGTGTCGATGACAGCCCGTTGTTTTTGGCGACTTGGTACCCGTTAGCGGCCGCGATCGTAATCGCTCTCGGTGCTCTGCTCGGTTCGCGGTTGCTGCGCTGGTAATTCGGCGCCCCATAAAAAAAGGGCCGGACGACATGTCCGGCCCAGCCAAGTTTCAGTCTAGGGAAAGTCTCACGTTTACTTTTTCGGAGGCGTCGCCGGCCACGACTTGATCAGCGTGTCGTAGTCGATAGTTTCGCCTTTCGGTTTCTCATTAGCGAGCTTGCGGGCGGGAGCAATCGTTCCGGCCTTTTCGACCTTCGCGAACCACTCTTCCGCAGTCGTCTTCGGGTTTAGCTTGGGACCACATGCGCCCTGAGCACCCGATTTCTCGAGACGTTCAAGAACTGCGTCCTGGGCTGCGGCCAGAGCATCCATAGCTGCTTGTGGTGTCTTGGCACCCGACGACGCATCGCCGATGTTCTGCCACCACAACTGAGCAAGCTTCGGATAATCCGGCACGTTGTTGCCGGTTGGCGTCCACTGCACGCGGGCAGGTGAACGGTAGAACTCGATCAAGCCGCCGAGTTTCGGGGCCCGTTCGGTGAAGCTCT
>JAYTQI010000166.1:0-2092 GCA_043746825.1 Hyphomicrobium sp.
AATAAGAATTTTGCTCATTCCCAAAGCTTCGGCAATCAGGCAGGCATGTTGGCCGCCGGCTGACCCAAAGCAATTGAGGGCGTAGCCGCTGAGATCATAGCCGCGCTCAATCGAGATCTTCTTGATGGCGCTTGCCATGTTTTCTACTGCAACGCGGATGAAGCCGTCAGCCACATCTTCAGCAGTACGCCCGTCGCCAATAGCTTTAGCTATATTGTGAAAGCCGGCACGCACACCGTCCGCGTCAATCGGCTGGTCGTGATTGGGCCCGAAAATCGCCGGAAAATGCTCAGGCTTAAGCTTGCCAAGCAGCACGTTGGCGTCTGTCACGGTCAATGGCCCGCCGCGCCGGTAGCAGCGTGGGCCTGGGTTGGAGCCCGCACTCTCTGGGCCAACTTTGAAGCGGCTGCCGTCAAACGACAAAATCGAGCCGCCTCCCGCCGCAACGGTGTGAATTTTCAACATCGGTACGGTGAGACGCACACCGGCAACATCAGTCTCAAAGGTGCGTTCAAAATCGCCGGCAAAATGCGAAACGTCGGTCGAGGTGCCGCCCATGTCAAAGCCAATGACTTTTTCAAAACCTGCAGCCTTCGCCGTCTCAACCATGGCCACGATGCCACCCGCTGGACCCGATAAGATCGCCTCACAGCCATGAAAGTGGTCCGCCGTCCGCAGCCCTCCAGATGACGTCATGAAAAGCAGATTTACCGCTCCTTCATCGTAGAGAGATCTTGAGAGTCCCGCCACGTATCGGCGCAGCACGGGTGAGAGGTAGGCATCAGCAACCGTTGTGCCGCCGCGCCCAACAATGCGCACCAATGGTGATAATTCATGGCTGACAGAGACTTGCGTGAAGCCAATACGGTGCGCTATCGCGGCAGCCTTCCGCTCGTGCTCGGGATAGGCGTAGCCGTGCATAAAGACGATAGCCGCTGATGTGATGCCATCGGCATGGGCCGCCGCCAGTGCTGCGGTTAAATGGGTTTCGTCCAACGCTCCATCGACAATGCCGTCTGCACGCACACGTTCGCGGGCGCCGATCACGCGGTCATACAATATGTCAGGCTTGATAACGTGGAGCGCAAAGATATCGGACCGGGCCTGGTTACCAATCTCAAGCTGATCTTCAAAGCCAGCCGTGATGACAAGCACAACCGGATCACCCTTTCTCTCAAGCAGGGCGTTGGTCGCAACTGTGGTGCCGAGTTTGACTGAGGCAATTCTTTCAGCCGGAATCGCGGTGCCTGCTGATAATGCCAAAAATGTGTGAATGCCGTGAAGAGCCGCATCCTCATAGACGCCCGGATTGTCGGATAAAAATTTCCGGCTGTGGAGTTGGCCAGCAGGATCGCAGGCCACGATATCGGTAAACGTGCCGCCGCGGTCGATCCAAAACTGCCACCGCAACCCTGCCATTATCGCAACGTCTCCAAGCTTTCCGGAAATTAAGGGGAGTTGGTTTGGCCCTTGAGGTATGCTTTACGCTTGATGCCGGCTCATTTCGAGGTTGGGCAACCACCAGATACGAATAGAAAATCTCATGCCTTGGCAACTGTTGAAACGTGCGATTGGGATGGAAGAGGGCGGGCCACTGCGCAACGCCTTTGACCAGATGTGCCATGCACTTGGCCTTGACCGCCTCAACGCGACGACACCTCCGACCAGCAGCGTCGCGTTCACGATTGCTCTCGTGACGCTTGCCGCAAAAATGAGCAAGGCCGATGGCGTGTCAACCGCGATCGAGGCCGAAGCGTTCGAGCGGGTCTTCACAGTGCCGCCGGGCGAGCTTGAGCAGGTGCGGCGCGTGTTCCAGCTCGCAGCCCAGGACGTCGCTGGCTATGAGGTCTATGCAAGTCAGGTCGGGCGTTTGCTTGCAAATGATCCCGATCTGAAGATCAGCGTTCTCGAATGCTTATTCCACGTCGCCAGCGCCGACGGCGTGCTGCATCCCGCCGAAGATCAGTTTCTCAAAGTCGTGGCCGAGCGCTTGGAGCTGTCGCCACAGGAATTCGCAGCTGTCCGGCGCGCCTTCGTCCATGATCCCGATAGCCCTTACGATGTCCTCGGCGTGGCGCCGGACGCCAGTGAT
>JAYTQI010000167.1:0-4604 GCA_043746825.1 Hyphomicrobium sp.
GGGCCCTTTGTGGGCACCAACAATTATCAGAGCATTCCGCTGATCACTGAATATCTTTGCCGATCCGGCGACCAGCCAACCTATTTCGATACGCCTATCGTCAACAGCAACGCCATTGACCGGCGCAAGGCCTATGTTGCGACGATGGAGCGGCTCAACTTTGAACCGCGTTTTGCCAACCTTCCGCCCACCGGGGAATGGGACTTTGAAAAGGTTTCCTTCGATGAAGCTTCCCGGCTTTTGCGCGACGGCGGGTTCCCCACGAAGACGCTTCTGTGCGCCAATGATCGGGTGGCCTTCGGAGTTCTGGCTGCCATGAATCAAGCGGGACTCAAGGTTGGTTTCGCTCCCGATTGCCACTACCGTGTGGCGGGCCACGACAACCAGCGCTTGAGCGCTTTCACCTGTCCACCACTGACCACCGTGTCACAGGACAGCGACGAGATGGGACGGGTTGCTCTCGACCTGCTGTTTTCCAGAATTGATCATGATGAGACCGAGCAGGCGAGCAACTTAGGCAAGGATCGCATCCTGCTTAATGCGGAACTCGTGCTGCGCAAGTCGGCGTGAAGGCTATTTTCCGACCATCATGCGGACGATCTCGTCACCAGTAGTTTCCTTGGGCTTGCGTTCACCGGCGTTCTCACCACGGCGGAACACGACGATGCGGTCAGCCACTTCAAAAATATCGCCCAGATTGTGGGAGATGAAGATGATCCCCTTGCCTTGCGCCTTGAGTGATTGAATGAGGGCTATGACCTTACGCTGTTCGGGCACGCCGAGGGCTGCTGTCGGCTCATCCATGATGACAAGGCGGGCATTCCAGTACATTGCCCGGCCAATGGCCACCGCCTGACGCTGGCCACCGGAGAAAGCCGCCACCGGGGCATTGAGGCGCTCCACGTGAAAATCCAGTCGGCGCATGGTTTCCTGCGCCACATCCGCCATCTTCTGACGGTCGATGACGGGAAGGACGCCAAACAATTTCTTCATTGGCTCGCGGCCGAGGAAAATATTGGCTCCAATTGAGAGATTGTCGGCGAGAGCCAGGTCCTGATAGATCGTCTCGATGCCGTTGTCGCGCGCCTCCTGCGGCGTGGCGAACGCGATACGCTTGCCATCAAGCAGGATATCGCCGTCCTCATAGCCGAAGACACCGGAGATCGCCTTGATGATGGTCGACTTGCCTGCCCCGTTGTCGCCGGCGAGGGCTACGACTTCGCCGGGGAAAACATCGAGCGAGACCCTGTCGAGGGCCTGAACGCCGCCGAAATGCTTGGAGACGTTTCTGACCGAGAGGATTGGAGCATGGTCACTCAACCTGGCGCCCTCCCATAAATCGGCGCTGGGCCTGGTCGACCAGCACGGAAACGATGATGACGGCGCCGACGGCAATAAACTGCCAGAAAGGCTCGACGTCGACGAACACCAGCCCGTAATCGATGACGGCAATCACCAGAGCCCCGGCGACCGTTCCCCAGATCGTGCCGGAGCCGCCAAACAGGCTGGCGCCTCCGATCACCACGGCGGCAATCGACAGCAGCAGCAGCGGCTCGCCCGCTTGGGGAGCGCCCGCCGAGAAGCGGCCAGTGTAGAGCACGCCCGCAATACCGGCCATGACGGCCGAGAGAACATAAATCTTGATCGTCAGTTTCTTGATATTGATGCCGGCGCGGCTGGCCGCCGCTTTGCTGGCGCCCATGGCGTAGGTGTGCTGGCCAAAGCGGGTTTGCGACAGCATGTAGTGCAGCACGAAGCAACAAATCGCGGCCAGGATAACCAGAACGGGCACACCCAGGACGCGGTCGTTGCCGATGGTACTGTACCAGGGATTGCTGATGGCAATGGTCATGCCGCCGGCGATGAGATAGGCCGATCCGCGGGCCACGCCATACATGCCGAGCGTGCCGATGAAGGGCGGAACCTTTAGCTGGGCGATGAGCCAGCCGTTCACCAGCCCGGGAATCAGCGCCATCCCCACGCCGGAGAGGACTCCAAACAGCATGGCCGGAAATGGCGGAAGGCCAAGCTGGGCCGCGGCGTAGTTTGCCATATGGGCGGCGATGACCGAGGCGAAGCCCATCACAAAGCCAAGCGACAGATCGATTCCCGCCGAAATAATGACGAAGGTTTGCCCGAGCGCCAGCACGAGAGGTGCGGTCGCCGCGACGGCAATGGCCGTTACATTGTAGGGATTGAATATGAAGGTGACACCGTAGGCGGTGCGCGACCAGACCTCGAAAAACACGATCAGTAATATGAGGAAAACCCAGGCGCGAAGCTCGGCTATCCGCAGGAGGATCGCCTTGCCGTTGGTTTGATTTGCAGCAGCGGCCATGGACATTGTCCCCAAGTCTATATTACTGGCCGCTGCCCATGCAATGGACAGCGGCCAGTCAAGTTTGTTTAGGCAGGGAGATTTATTCGCTCTTGTAGAGATACTTGTTGATGTTCGGATCGTCGATATTGGCGGCGGTCATGACCGAGAAACCCGTGCCGATTGCGGTTGGCGCAGGATTGCCGGTGACGTGGGCATAGGCTGCCATGAATCCGAAGTATCCGATTTCAGCGGGATGCTGCGCGATGGTAAGTTCGAAGGTGCCATCCTTGAGCTGGCCCACGATTGATTCCGGCGCGTCGAAGCCGGCCATTTTGACCTTGCCCGCCACTCCAGCCTGCTTGGCGCCGTTTGCTGCGCCACTGGCCGAGAACAGATTGGCGCCGAATACGCCTGCGAGATCAGGCACACGGCCGAGAACGGCCTGGAACTGGGCCGCAGCCTTGTTGGCGTCATCACCATTGAACTGGGTTTCGAGAACTTCGATGTCCTTGAAGTTGGCGATCTCAAGCTTGAAGCCTTCTTCGCGCTGGTCGGTCGTGGAGATGTTGGGGATGGTGTTTGATACGTAAACCTTGCCCTTTTCGCCGATCGACTTGGCGAGCGCCCTGGCCGCCATGCGGCCGCCGAGCACGTTGTCGGAAGCCACATAGGAGATCGGGAAGTCAGCATCGCCAGCGCCTGTCTGGAATACGCCGGTGCCGATAAAGGTATCGACGCAGACAACTGTAATGCCAGCTTCATGCGCCTTGCGCAGTGGTTCGATCATTTGCAACTTGTCGTTAGGCGCGATCAAAATGGCGTGAGGTTTCTTGGCAATGATGGCATCGAGAATTGGAACCTGCAGGGATACGTTCCATTCGGCAGCGCCCTGATAGATGAGTTCGGCGCCAGTTGCCTTGGCAGCAGCTTCCGCTCCCTTGTGCATGGTGACATAGAAACCGTCAGCTGTGAGACCTGGAATAAGTGCAATAACAATCTTGTCTTGCGCGGATGCCTTGCTGGCAATCAGCGAGGTGGTTGCAGCAGCAGTTGCCACGCCCATCATTTTTATAAGTGAACGGCGCTCCATTATCTATTTCCTCCCAATAGGTAAACACAAAGGATCAAGCCTCGTTAGGTGGGCTGTCCTGGCGTTAATCATCGCAATATTCTTGTTACTCGTCAACTAATATTTTTACGCGCGTTAAATATCGAAATTGGGCATGGCGCGCACCCATTCCATGCGTTGCTTGAAATCTTTCGCCCCAAAAGCGAGCGAACCCATGACGATGGTTTCAGCGCCGGCCTTGCGCAGGCCCGGTACCGAATGCTCGCGGATGCCGCCATCGGCTGCCAGAACAATGCGCCGGCGCTGGGTGGCCAGCATTGCGCGCGCCTCTCGCAGGCGGGGTTCCGCCTGCTCATCAAGGCCCTTGCCTTTGACGCCCATGAGCGTGCCGAGAAAGGTGAGCATGCTGATGCGGTCAAGGAACGGCTTGGCGGCGGAAACCGGGGAATGGAGCTGCATGACAATGCCGGACCTGAGGCCCTTGGAATGAATGAGGTCAAGCACTGCATCAGCGTTGCCATTTTCGGCATGAACGCTGATGAGGTCCGCGCCCGCTTCGGCAAATTGCTCTATCTGATCGATGAGGACCTCATCGGCAAGCATGAGGTGAACGTGCAACGGCCTTGCCGTGGCCCGGCGTGCCGCTGCAACGAGATCAGGAAAGAACAATAGCGCCGGTGAAAAATGGCCATCGGCCACGTCAATGTGGAAAATATCGGTGAGGGCTTCAACTCGCTGGATGTCATCCACCAGACGGCCAAGGTCGGCAGACCACAGGGACATCTCGGCAAGCAAACGGTCATTTGGCAGTTTGTCGAACCAATCGGTTGCCGGGTGGAGGTCTCTTGGGTCTGTCACGTCATGTTTCCTTTTGAAATTGAACTCAGGAATTGCGCCACGGTTTTGCAAAACTCGGCAACGTGTTTTGGCTTATCCGTTGCCTTCGGCGTAATTTCAACAAATTGCGAACCGGTTATTCTGCTGGCCAACAATTGAGCAAGCTCTAATGGATGGACCAGATCGATCTTGTGACCGATAACAAGGGTTGGCACTGCAATAGCGCGAACCTCCGCCTCGCTCACGCCCGGGCCATCGGCGGCAATGGCAGACAGTAGCGAAGCGGTTGCAGCAGGATTTTCCGAAGATAGAAATTTTTTCAGCGAAAGAAGATTGTCGGGCGCCTCGCGCGCAAATCTTTGTGCTGTTGCGGAGGAT
>JAYTQI010000168.1:0-4602 GCA_043746825.1 Hyphomicrobium sp.
GCCTGGAAGGCCTCAGCAGCGGCTCTGGGGTGGCTTGCGGCAGTTATGGGCCGTCCGACTACAAGGTGATTGGCGCCGGCCCTCAAGGCATCCTCAGGGCTTGTGATGCGGGTCTGGTCGCCAGCCTCGCCGCCTGGCAAGCGGATGCCGGGGGTTATGATTAAAAAGTCCGGGCCCGTGGCGGCGCGGACTTTTGCTGCTTCCTGGCCCGAGGCAATGACGCCGTCGAAGCCGTTGGCGTAAGCAAGGCGGGCGCGCTTCAATACCAGATCCGAGGCTGCGAGGCTGGTGCCCTGTTCGGCAAGGTCGGCGGCGTCGAGGCTGGTCAACACTGTGACAGCTAACAGTTTGAGTGATGACGAGCCACGGCCCTTGACGGCGGCTTTCAGCGTTTTTGTGTCGTGGCCGTGAATGGTGAGGTAATCGAGCCCGAGTGTCGCGGCTGTCGCCACTGCGCGTTCCACCGTGTTGCCGATATCGAGCAGCTTCATATCCAGGAAGACGCGCTTGTTTTGGCGCTTTAAATCGCGCGCGAGGTCCAGCCCGCCTGAGAACAACAGCTCAAGCCCGACTTTGTAAAACGACACGGTATCGCCCAGCGTTGCAACCAGCGCCCGCGCTGCGTCTGTCCTCGGCAGATCAAGCGCGACGATGAGTTTGTCTTTTGGGGTTTGCACTTTTGCAGCTATCCGCTTAGGTCTCTAATTGTGCGATGGCTTCGGGCACTTCTAAACGGTCGAGAATCTCTATTTTGTCAAATCGGGCCAGCTTTCTAGCGACGAGAACGGGTGCGCGATCAGCGTCGTTGTTTGAAAACATCAGCAGCTTATCGACGCGCGGCGCCCATTTTTTGAGATTGGCGAGGGTTTTTGGCCATCTCTGCCGCACACGTTCTTCATCGACATCGTGAAGACCGGCAGCGACGCGGGTTTTTATTCGCATCAGAGATGTTTCGACTGAGCGCAGCGCCACATAAGCCAAGCCGATTTCGATGCCCCGGCTATTGGCAATTTCGAGTACGGGAAGAAACTTGTCCGAACTCAAAACAGTTTCAATAGCGATAGGCCGGTCTGACAAAGCCACAGCATCGAAAACTTGGCCCTCGGTAATTTCAGCAGCCGCTAAATTGGCCAGCCGGTAGTCAAGACGGGCATTGAAAGAAATCGTTTTAGCGATCTCATCAGGATTGATCACATGGCCGCCAAATTCGCGCCGGACAAAAATATTTGAGGCCAGAGTTGATTTTCCAGCCCCATTAATTCCGGCGATAAACCAAATCATGAGCAGCGACTCAAGAGGACTTTATTTTTTTGCCGGTATCTACCGAATACACGGCACGGCCATGTGCGCGATGCTCTTTGACAACTTTTTTCACGGCATCCGCAAAGCCAGCGATGATTACGTCAACATCCAGCACTGCCTCAGCGGTGTTGGGCACAGAGGGCTGGTTGTTGTTTTCATTTACCAAAGCAAGCCCATCGACACTTGGGCCGCCCGCAGCAAAATTTGGCGGTTTTCTAGTTTGTGCCATTTTGATCTTCCGACTTGCTCATCTCCGGACGTCGTATGACAGCTTACCATGAAATGGCCGATTTTACAATATTCCCCCTCACCCGTGCAGCACATGGGCGGCGCGGGCGAGTTTCTGGATGAGCAACTTAAAGTTCTCCTGGCTGTCTTTGTTTTTCAAGTGGCCGTTCTCTTCAAAGGCCTCAGCGGCGCGCGGCACAGCGAATTGATCGGGCAGCACCAGGGCGCTTAATCCAATCTCAAGCACAAGCCGGAGCTGGGAAAGTCCACGCAGTCCGCCCATGCCGCCAGGCGAGGCCGAGCCAACGGCAAACACCCGGGTCTTGAAAACTTCCAAGGCCGCCTCGCCGTCATCGCGGGTGTGGCTGACCCAATCGAGCGAATTTTTCAAGAGCGGCGAAAACGACGCGTTGTACTCAGGGCTCGCAATAAAAATTCCTGAATGTACTTTCATCAAGGCTTTCAGCTTGCGGGCGTTCTCGGGCGATCCTTCTTTGGTTTCGATATCACCGCAATAGATCGGCATCGGATAATCACCGAGATCGGCAAAGGTCGAGGCAATGCCGTTGGCATCAGCAATCGCCGCGCCAAGTTTTGCGAGCCGCTTGTTCCAGGATTTTTCCCGCGCGCTGCCGGCAATGAAAAGAAGGCGCGGCTCAGCCAGAGTCTTTGCGGCCGTCATGGAGAGTCTTTCATGTGAGGTGCGCTGATGATACGTTCGCGCGGAGAACAACGTGTGATGCGGATTTGGATAGGTTTAGAGCCGGAACCTAGCGTGTTTTATTTTTCTCACAAGCCATTCAACACTTAGCCCGGCGTGACATGGCGCCCACCTTCAGGCGCCTGCGCCATCTGGTTTGCGAGACCCGCAAAATATTTCCGGCCCGGATCCTCGATGAGGCGCTTGGTGGTGGCAGAAAGTCCTAGAATAATCGCGAGGTAGCCTGCGAATAACAGATCGAGAGCCAACTTATTGTCCGATACAATCATTCTCGTGGTGCCGCCTGCATCAGGCACAATCTGCCAAAAATCCAGCCCGAGCCGTCTCTGCCAAACGCTGAACAGCATTGCCAGCACAAACCATACGAAGGCGTGCACCATATAGATCGAATACGACCAATTGCCGAGGACGCGTAGGGGTTTCAACGATAGGGCACGTGACAGAGCCCCCTGCTCGAAACTGAAAATGAAAACGGCAGGCGCAAAAATCAATGGCGCCAAGAACGATGCTGGACCACGCGTCACGAGACTCAAGAATGCGATCACGAGGCTGACTGCGGCAAACTCGAGAAGAGTTGGCGAAGGTAACGCATAGGACGCGAGTCGCTGGCGCAGCGCATAGACCATCTGACCTAGCATGAAACCGTAAAGGCAACGCATAAAGCCGAGATCATAAGTTGCGTCTATGCCGTGGGTGGATCGTGTGATGAGAAAGATCGCAGCGATCAATCCTGCAGCCGCTAACGCACTCAAACGCCAGCGCCCGGCCAAAACTGAAATGACGCCAAAAACCAGATAGGTCCAGAACTCGGCGCTGATGCTCCAGTCGGGACCGTTCCAGGTTAGCCCATCATTCAGCCCAAGCGCCGTTGTTAACAAGAGGTGCCCGGGCAGCGCGTTCGGTGGTGTGTAGCCCAACGGGTCAAACGGAACAGCGCCTGTCGAAATCCCGAAGCCTTTGACGAGCACGAGCTTGGCAAGTTCAACGGCGGCGAAAGCCGCGAGGACGGTTGCGGCCAGCGGCCAAAGCCGCCCAAAGCGGCGGACCGCAAAAGCCGACAAGTCCGTCACCGAGTTGATCTTCGCGCCATAAGCATGCGCGATCACGAAACCGGACAGCACGAAGAAGAAATCAACGAACAGGTAGCTGTTGGCGAGAAGCGGCGCACTGTGCCCGTGCCACGTCGCTTCAAAATGGTAGGCCGCGACCATCAGCGCTGCAATTCCGCGCCAACTGTCGAGAGCCACAAAGCGCATGTCGGCTGAAATCCTCAAGCTGCTGCCACACACTCCTTACCGCGCCCGTCAGCCGGTTCAATCGCGAACTGCCATTAGCGTCAACCGGCAGGAAAATCGTTATCGTGAAGTTGCCATTAACCGGTCTTGCTAGCAAAAAATTATACAGACATTTGAAAATGCCTCCATCCGCGCGGCAAGCCATACTATCACACAGCTTAGGGGCATCAGGGGTCACGATAGCCGCCGCAGGCCGAGCAGGGATACGCATGGGCATCAATCGCGCCGAGGCAGAGGCCATTCTGTCCTTGAAACGGGCTAACAAAGCGGGCTCGGAAATTCTGTGCCTCGGACGGCCGGAGCTTTTTATCAGTGCGAAAGAGACGGGCAGACTTTCCCAGAACTATAATCTTGGCTGGCCGCAAGCTGACATTGATGCCATGACGCGCGAGACGTTCGCGGAGCCTTTGCTCAAGGCTGCGGGTTTTGCCGAAATCCGCTCGCTGGACGCCTCGACCTATGAAGGCGCAACGATCATCCACGATCTCAACACCCCAATTCCAGCTTGCCTCGATAACACCACCAGCTTTCTCTACGACGGAGGCACCATCGAGCATGTCTTCGATGTGGCAACCGTGCTGTCCAACATCACGCGGCTTTTGAAGCCCGGCGGCACGGCGTTGATTTCGACATGCGCGAATGGCCAATGCGGCCACGGCTTTTATCAGTTTTCGCCGGAGTTGTTTTACCGCTATTTCGAGGCCAATGGCTTTGATGAGGTGCGCGTCTATCTTGTTGGGTTGTTGGAACCGGTGCGCTGGTATCTCGCCGTCGATCCCAAGAAAGCTGGACGGCGTGTACAATTCTCCGCCAGCGAGCCGCTGCAGATGATCGTTGTAGCGCGCAAGGCGGCGCCTGTTGCTGCTCAGGTGGTGCCGCAGCAGAGCGACTACGACGAAGGGGTGTGGAAGATGAGCCAGGATCAGGTCAAAACCGCGCACAAGGCCTGGAACTCACCCAAGGCCCGGCTCAAATCCGCGATCCGCGATAGGCTCGTATATCCAGCGAGCGTGGCATTGCGCCATGCAGGCATCGGCGGCGTCGCGGGCTTATGGC
>JAYTQI010000169.1:0-4599 GCA_043746825.1 Hyphomicrobium sp.
AGTCGCGGGCGCTGACGTTGCGGCCTGGACCGAACCCGAGCGCATCCGCTGGCCACGCACCCCAAATGTCGAGACCGAGGAAAACGCCAAGGGCCGTCATGGCGCGACGCTGGTGATCCGGGTGGAACCTGCCCGCGCGCTGGACATCGAATATCGCGGTCATGAGATCATCGAGCGCATCAACCGCTATTTCGGCTATCGCGCCGTTGAAACGCTGAAAATCGTGCAGGCGCCGCTGACGCGGAAAGCGGATGCCGTGAAACCAAGCCCAGCGCTGCTAAACCCTGCATTTCCGGCGCCCTTACCTTTAAAGGCGGGCGCACCTGAGCCCGACCCGGCCATTCAGTCCGCCCTCACAGCGCTTTGGGCCAGCATCTCTGGCGCTATGACGCGCGGCTAACCTCAAACCTAACCGCCTATTCAGTTGCCATTCAGAGGGGTTTTGCCTTAATCGGGCATTCGTTCCATGTTAGGCGGGGCAAATGAGCGGTTTTGCTCAACCCCGGCAAGCAGCGGAACCGCATTGTGACCTGATCAGGAGCGCCCTCGTGTTGGAATTCTCATTCAAATCTTCGAAGTCCCGGATGGGTGGTCTTGCCCTTGGTCTGGCGGTTCTCGCCGCCACGGTGGCTTTGACGCCAGTCACAAGCTTCGCGCAACGCAAAACAGGCCCAGCCGAGGTCCCGGTTGAGGAATTGATGAAGCAAGGCGACCTGAAGGACGAAGCGGTGCTTGGGTCCGCCGACGCCAAAGTCACGGTCGTCGAGTATGGCTCCATGACTTGCGGCCACTGCGCCAACTTCGCGACCAAGGTGTTCCCGGAATTCAAGACCAAGTACATTGACAGTGGCAAAGTTCGTTTTATTTTCAGAGAGTTCCCGCTCGACAACCTCGCAGCTGCTGCGGCCATGATCGCGCGCTGCTCAGGCGGCGAGAAAACCTTAGCCATGATCGAAACGCTCTATGAAAAGCAAGCCGACTGGGCTTTCACCAATGGCAACCCGGTGCCGAAACTGTTCGATATCGCCAAGCAGGCAGGCTTTACTCAAGAATCCTTCGATAAGTGCCTGACAGATCAGAAACTTCTCGATCAGATCACCGCTGGCCGCACGCGCGCTACCGAGGCCTTTGGTGTCAGCTCAACGCCGACCTTCTTCGTCAATGGCAAGCGTTTGCCGGAGGTGCCAACGGTTGCCGCCTTCGATAAGATGATCGAGCCGCTTTTGGCCGACAAGAAATAACGGCGGAACAGCTTTGAAAAAACTGGTCATTGGCGCTGCAATTCTCAGCCTCAGCTTGCTGCTGGCGGGTTGCGGCGCGGATGGCTTGCCACCAACCGCCAGCGTCTCGAAAGATGCTTCCAGCGCAGGCAGCGCATTCCCGTCCGTTGCGGCCGCGCCGAAGGATCAAAGCCCTGGCCCAGCACCCGACGCCAGCGCCGCGCCCGCGAACGGTCGCGAAGTCATTGTAAAACCAACGATTGCCGACATCATGTCGCCAAGCCCATTGCCTGAGGCGTCTTTTGGCAAGCCCAACGCGCCAGTCACGATTGTGCAATATGCGTCGATGACCTGCCCGCACTGCCGCAAGTTCCACATGGAGGTCTTTCCAGAGTTCAAGCGTACCTACATCGACACCGGCAAAGTCCGCTACATTCTGCGCGAATTCCCGATCGGCAAGACCTCCGGCATGGCAACAATCGCGCTCAGATGCGCGCCCGCAGACAAATACCTCACCCTCTACGGCAAATTCATGGAACAGCAGCCAACCTGGGTCTCTCAGGAGGTCCGCCTTGACCCCATATTCGCCGTCGCACAACAGGTGGGGATGAAACGGTCTGAGTTTGACGCCTGCGTCCAGAATCAAGGCATGATTGAAAACTTGATGTGGGTCAAAGAGCGTGGCCGCAAGCTCGGAGTCATCGGGACACCGAACTTTTTTCTGGGCGATAAGTTGATCAAAAGCGAGTTGACCATGACGGAGTTGAAAGCGCTCATCGAGCCGCAACTCTCAGGGTCCGCCGCAACGGCCGCAGCAACGCCTGCGCCGCATTGATCATTCGCTGACAGTTGCGCCCGTCGAGACCCTCATCGTCAGGCTTCGAGGACGGGATAAGTATGAGAATTTCACGGTTACGGCTTTTAGGCTTCAAATCGTTCGTCGAAGCGACAGAGCTTGTCATTGAGCCAGGCCTCACTGGCGTCGTCGGCCCCAACGGTTGCGGCAAATCGAATTTACTTGAAGCGCTGCGTTGGGTCATGGGCGAGACCTCGCACAAATCGATGCGCGCCGCCGCCATGGACGATGTAATTTTTTCCGGAACTAACACGCGCCCTGAGCGCAACGTCGCCGAAGTCACGATGTTCCTCGACAACAGCCAGCGCCAGGCGCCCGCTGAATTCAACGGCGATGATGTTCTCGAAATAACGCGGCGCATTGAGCGCGAAGCCGGTTCCGCTTACCGCATTAACGGCAAGGATGTGCGCGCCCGCGATGTCAAAGTTCTGTTTGAAGATGCGTCGACCGGCGCGCGCTCGCCAGCGCTTGTTAGGCAAGGCCAGATCGGCGAGATCGTCAACGCCAAGCCGGAACAGCGCCGCCGCATTTTGGAAGATGCCGCTGGCATTGCCGGTCTGCACACTCGCCGTCATGAAGCGGAACTCCGCCTGAAGGCCGCCGAGACCAACATGGCACGCCTCAATGACGTACTTGGCCAGATGACCAGCCAAGCTGAAAGCTTGAAGCGGCAAGCCCGGCAAGCCCGGCGCTACAAGGAAATCTCGACCGAGATCCGCAAGGGTGAGGCGCTGCTCCTGCATCTGTCGTGGACCGACGCGCAAACTGCGGTGAATTCGGAAGAATCCAGTCTCACCGAAGCCATGACGCGCTTGGGAAGCGCGACAGAAGCGGAATCAAAAGCATTCAATCTAGAACTGCAACTGGCCGAAAGCGTGCCGCCGCTGCGCGAAGCTGAAGCCCGCACTGCCGCCGTTGTAGCGCGCTTCAAGATTGAACAGGAAAATCTCGAACGCGAAGCCGAGCGGGCCGCCAGCCGCGCCAAGGAACTCGACGCCCGCACCAAGCAACTTGAAACTGACATTAAGCGTGAAGAAGGTCTCATCCAAGAAGCCAAGGACACACTGCAACGACTTGAGACTGAGATCCACGCGCTCAAAGACGCCGATACGGGCGCTACCCTGCAGGAAGAAACCGCGCGCGACAGCCTTGATGCCGCCGAGGACAAACGGCGCGATACCGATACGAACTTCGCGGAAATCACCCACAGAGCCGCCGAAGTCCGCGCCAAGCTCAAAAGCCTCGAAGCGTCTTTGATGGAGCGCAAAGATCTGGTAGCCCAGATCACCAAGCGCATCTTCGGCCTCGACGGCCACCACAAAGAGATCACCGGCCGCGCGCCCGACGCTGACAAGCTCAACGCGATTTCCGAAAAGGGCCAGCAGCTCGCCAAAGAAATCACCGTAATCGAGACCCAGGCCCTTGCCGCCGAGGAAGCTTCGAAAACCGCCCACGGCACCGCCCGTCAGCGCCGGGACGATGCCGCCCGCGTCCGCCTCGCAGCCAACGCCTTCTCGACCGAACGCGAGACAATTGCCAAACTTCTCGCGCCCGCCAACGACGGCGATTTCCCGCCTGTCGTCGATAACATCCGCGTTTCGCCCGGTTATGAAACGGCATTAGGTGCGGCGCTTGGCGATGATCTTGAAGCCTCAACCTCGATGGATGCCAGCATTCACTGGCGCACACTTGATGTCGCACACGAGGATCACGCGCTGCCTGCTGACGCTGAACCCCTCGTTATGCACGTCGAAGCGCCAGCTGAACTGGCGCGCCGTCTGCGTCAGATCGGCGTTGTCTCGAAAGCTGACGGCAAACGTCTGCAGCCGAACCTGAAGCCCGGCCAGCGTCTGGTCTCGCGCGAGGGCGATCTGTGGCGGTGGGATGGATTTGTCGCTGCCGCTGACGGCGTTACGCCTGCAGCCCAGCGCTTGGCGCATAAAAACCGCCTTCTCGAACTCGACAGGAAAGCCGCAGAAGTTCTCGCCCAAGCCAAAGATGTCATCGATGCTGAACGCGCCGCCACAGATGCCGCGACACGCGCCGAAACAGAAGAGCGCCGCTTGCGTCAACTCTGGCGCGAGAAGCAAACCGAACTCGCACAAACCCGCGAACAACTGACCATCATCGAGCGCCAAGCCCGCGAGTGCGAAACCAAACTCGCGGCTGTCACAGCGCAGCGTTCTCGGGCGGATGAAGAACTCACCCACGCCCAATCGCGCCACGTCGAGATCGAAGCCCAGATCGTGACCATGAGCGAGGGCGAAGATCTCGAGCCCCAGCTCAGGGCCGCCCAAGCCGAAGCCGAAGCTGCCCGTAAAGCCGTTGCCGAAGCGCGCTTCAAACTTTCCGCCCTTGAGCGAGACCGGAACTTACGAGCTGAACGCTTGAAGCAACTCTCATCCGACGCCGCGCGCTGGCAGACTCGTTTTTCCAGCGCCGAACAACAGGTCGTGGCCCTTAAGAACCGTCATGCCGAGGTCAGCGACGAGCTGAAAATATTTATCGAATTGCCAACGATGA
>JAYTQI010000170.1:0-4594 GCA_043746825.1 Hyphomicrobium sp.
ACCGGCTTTAGGCCCTGCGTGTTTTTAACGGCAAATTGCAAAGCCGCTATCGCTTCCCTGTCGCTATCACAGGCTAGAACACGGAAATTCTCAGCCAAAGGAAATGTGAACGCGCCAACGCCCGAGAAGAGATCAGCGACAGACTTCACTTTGCCAACGGCCTCCAATATGTGCGCCACCATTTGCCTTTCTGCGTCCGCGACCGCTTGCAAAAAGCTTCCCGGTGGCGGCACAGCATCGGCCGGGCCAAAACGCTGAAACGGCTTTGAGGATTCAAACGCAACATCGCCATCGATGCTGATGCGCGCAAATCCCGCCAACTGCGCCTCGCGCGCCAAATGGATGCGCAGCTCGCGCGACAGTGTTTTCCCGGCGTCTTCCAGATTGATATCGAGCCCGCCTGGCGACGATGTCACTGCAATCCGCACCTCGCCCCGGCGCGACAGCAGCGGCGCGACCAAGGCTTTGATCGCTGGCAGCGCGCCAACGATCTGAGCTTCAAGAACCGGGCATTCTTCGATTGTCACGAGGTCATGCGTGCCAGCTTGATGGAAGCCCACAAAAACGCCGCCTTGAGTTTTACGCGCGGATAACGCCGCGCGCCGCCGCTTTCCCTTAGCACTGACGACTGGCACGATCTGGGCATCAATGCCGCGGGCGCGAAAAGCAGCCACAACAGATTCGTGCTTCCAGCTCAGATATTTTTCACGCGCCATATGCTGCGCAGCGCAGCCGCCGCAAATGCCGAAGTGACGGCAGACCGGTGCGACGCGATCCGGGCTCGATGTCTCGACAGACAGCAAGCGGCCGCGCTCACCCTCAACCTCAGCCGTGACCTGCTCGCCCGCCAGCGTGAAAGGCACATACACCGGCCCTGCCGCCGTTTCTGCAATGCCATCGCCTTGGGCGCCAACGCGAACGATTTCGAGTGTCTTGACGTTCGTCATGGCGCAGTTCCGATCAAAATATCTTGAATGCCGCAGGGCTTTGCGATCCGAGCATTACGGGTCATGCAGGAGCACCGCAGTTTGTGATCCTGATCCCAGGCGCTGCGGCGCCGCACCCTATCACTTTGCAGGTCTTGATCGTGATCATCTTCTGTCGCAATTGCCGCGTAATCTGCTCGCTGCCGTAACACGGAGAAATGCCATGAAACCTATGATCCTCGCCGCGCTCTTTGCCTTAAGCATTCCCACCGCCGCTTTTGCCGACGCCACGCCCTCGCCCAAGGGCGCCAAGGTCATGATTCTCGAGCCGAAGGCTGGCGCTGAGATCGCAAGCCCCGTCACCGTAAAATTCGGCATCGAGGGCATGGACATTGCGCCAGCTGGAACGGACACCCCAAATACTGGACACCACCACCTCATCATCGACGGCAAGGTCGATGACATGGCCGCCGCGATTCCAGCCGACGCCACGCATGTTCACTTTGGCAAGGGCCAGACGGAAGCAACCGTTGAGTTGAAGCCGGGCAAGCACACGCTGCAGCTCGTTCTCGGCGACAAGAACCATGTGCCCCATAACCCGCCGGTGACGTCCGAGGTCATCAGTGTCACGGTGAAGTAGTCAACTTCCGCCAAACTCTATGAAATCATTCGAGCCGGCCGTCATCAAAGGATTACGGCCGGCTTTTTTATTGATGTCCCTCAATCGCGGATTGCGAACCGGCCCGGGCCGCTGACAAACAGGAGCAATAGACCGCCCGAGATGGCGAGGTTCTTCATGAACATTGCGATCATCATCGGGTCGGAGAAATCGCGGTGGAACAGAAGTGCTGCGACAATTGTAAAGCCCGCAAGTGCAAGCGCTGACAAGCGGGCGCCAATTCCGAAAAGAATGGCTAGGCCGCCGAAAAACTCGATGGCGATCACAGCTGGTAACAACGCGCCTGTAACGCCGTATTTGGCCATGTAAGCCAATGTCCCATCGTAGCCAAAATATTTCTGCACACCCGCCGCGATGAAGATCGCCGACAGCAAAATCCGCCCGATAAGCTTGAGGAGGTCATCCATGGCCGAGGGTCTCCAAAGAGAGCGCCGCGAATTGATATCTCACAACGTGCGGCTAAGCCCGCCCGCCGCTCTCGCCAGCAAGCTTACTCCGGCCCAGCGCCTTAAATACGGTCTCGACGATGCCGCCAGAGTTCAAACCCGCAGCATCATACATTTGTTCCGGCTTGCCGTGATCCATGAAGACATCGGGCAAAACCATCGTGCGGACCTTGAGACCGCCATCCAGCAAGCCTTCTTCAGCCAGATAATGCAGCACGAAGCTGCCGAAGCCGCCTCTCGACCCCTCTTCGATCGTGACCAGAACTTCGTGGTTCTGCGCGAGGCTCTTGATCAGATCGTGATCGAGCGGCTTGGCGAAACGGGCGTCCGCGACCGTTGCAGACAAACCATACGCCACCAGCTGGTCGGCCGCTTTGAGACACTCTTGCAGCCGCGTACCAAGCGACAGCAACGCAACCGTTGTACCCTGACGGACGATGCGTCCTTTACCGATTGGCAGCGCCACACCCACAGCAGGCAGATCGATACCAACGCCTTCACCGCGCGGATAGCGCAACGCGCTCGGGTGGTCATCAATTGCGGCTTGCGTCGCCACCATATGCACGAGTTCAGTCTCATCCGCCGCCGCCATGATTACGAAATTCGGCAGGCAGCCGAGATAAGCGAGATCAAAAGAACCGGCATGCGTCGCGCCGTCCGCGCCGACAAGCCCTGCGCGATCTAGTGCGAACCGCACTGGCAAGTTCTGGATCGCGACATCGTGCACAACCTGATCGTAAGCGCGCTGCAGGAATGTCGAATAGATGGCGACAAAGGGTTTAAAACCCTCGGTCGCAAGACCGGCGGCAAATGTTACGGCGTGCTGCTCGGCGATGCCAACATCGAATGTGCGATCTGGGAACGCTTTGCCAAATAGATCGAGCCCCGTGCCATCCGGCATCGCCGCTGTGATGGCAACAATCTTGTCATCCTTGCGGGCTTCCGCAATCAGGCTATCGGCGAACACACGTGTGTAGGTTGGCGCGTTCGGTTTGGGCTTGACCTGCGCGCCCGTCACAACATTGAATTTATTGACGCCGTGATACTTGTCGGCGGAGGCTTCAGCGGGCTGATAACCCTTACCCTTCTTGGTCACGACGTGAACCAAAATTGGGCCCTTCTTGGCATCACGGACATTTTTCAAGACGGGTAGCAAAACATTCAAATCGTGGCCATCGATGGGGCCAACGTAATAGAAACCGAGTTCTTCAAACAGCGTCCCGCCGCTCCAATACGTCCGCGTCATCTCTTCGGCCCGGGCGGCGCGGCGTTCCCAGCGCTTGGGGAGATTTTGAGCAAGCTGCCGGGCGATATCGCGAATGTGCAGATAGGTGCCGCTCGATGTGATGCGCGCAAGATAGTGCGATAGCGCCCCCGTCGGCGGCGCAATCGACATGTCGTTGTCGTTAAGGATCACGATCAGTCGCTCATCACGGGCACCCGCGTTGTTCATCGCTTCATACGCCATGCCCGCACTCATGGCGCCGTCACCAATCACCGCGATGACGTTGTTCTTGGCGCCTTGAAGATCACGCGCCACAGCCATACCAAGACCTGCCGAAATCGAGGTCGAGGAATGCGCCGCGCCAAACGGGTCGTAAGCGCTTTCACCGCGCTTGGTAAAACCAGAGAGCCCGCCCGGCATACGCAATGTGCGAATGCGATCACGCCGTCCGGTCAGTATTTTATGCGGATAGGCTTGATGGCCGACGTCCCAGATCAGCCGGTCGTCGGGGGTGTTGAACACCCAATGCAGCGCGACGGTCAGTTCGACAACGCCAAGCCCGGCGCCAAGGTGACCGCCCGTGACTGAGACCGCGTCGATCGTCTCCTGACGCAGTTCGCTCGCCAGCTGAGGAAGATCAGCTTCCGTCAACTTGCGCAGATCGGACGGGACGATGACTTTGTCGAGAAGTGGTGTTTTGCTCAACTTGCTCACCCACGGTGGAACATGTTGTCAAGGTTATGTCACAGCCAAACCGGTCTGCAAGGGACCAATATACGCATCTCCCCGCCGCAACCGGCCTGGAAGCGGACAGAACCGCCCGTTTCAAGCCTTGGATAGAATTTAACGCTGAAACGCCGCAGCCGTCTGCTAGCGCTCGGGATCGAATGGCTCGGTGCCCTTGGGCCGCCCATCGGGTCCAAGCGTCAGTTTCTCAACCTTGGCCTCGGCCTGCTTCAGCAGCCGGTCGCAATGATCTTTGAGCGCTTCACCGCGCTCATAAATGGCGATGCTTTCTTCAAGCTCCACGTCGCCGCGCTCAAGACGGCCGACAATGCTTTCAAGCTCCTTCAAGGCGCGCTCAAAGGTCATCTCCTTGATGTCGGGGTGGCTTTTGGGCGGGGCTTTGGGCGTGGTCATAACTGAGCGATCTCATGGAATTGAATTGATGAGCTGGCGGCCCCTGGGATCAAGCCCCGGTCTCCATCAAGGTCTTAACATGTACCGCAACCGATCTGGCAAGCGCCGTCAAGTCATAGCCGCCCTCGAGCATGGAGACGATGCGCCCGCCCGAGTGCCGCCGCGCCACCTCAGCCAG
>JAYTQI010000171.1:0-4592 GCA_043746825.1 Hyphomicrobium sp.
AGGCCATAGTGATCGCGCAAATCGATGAACAACAAACCGCCGTGGTCACGCACCCGGTGCACCCATCCAGACAGCCGCACGGTCTTGCCCACGTCGCTCGCTCGGAGTGCTCCGCAGGTGTGCGAACGGTAACGGTGCAGCTTAGCCTCGGACATACCCGGGAATCCTTCGTCGAAATGTGGAAATCGACGCGGAAAAGCGCATGGGGGGCTAAGATTGTCAAGATTGCCCCGGAGTTGCGCAATTGGGCATCATAACCGCGACTTTTGATGCCACTGAACGCAGCATTGCATCGCGCATAGCCTCATAAGGCCCGCATAGAATTCAATATGGGGCGTTTACGTTGCATTGGAACAGCAAATTAACCCCGTCAGGAGAGGCGACAATTCGCTGATCATGCGCTATAGCGCTCATCCCATGCGCGTAATCTCCTCGACAAACGACCTTCAAACACTGTGCGAAGACTTAGGGTCAGCCGCCTATGTGACGGTCGATACCGAGTTTCTGCGCGAACAAACCTTTTGGCCGCAGCTATGCCTGATCCAGATCGCAGGACCGGCTGGCGAAGCCATCATCGACCCCATGGCACCCGGCCTTGATTTGTCAGCCTTTTACAAGCTGATGACCAATGAGAACATCGTCAAGGTCTTCCACGCCGCCCGTCAGGATATCGAGATCGTCTTCACCAAAACCGGGGCCGTCCCAAACCCCGTATTCGACACGCAAGTCGCGGCCATGGTGTGCGGGTTTGGCGAGAGCATCAGCTACGTCAATCTGGTCAAGAAAATCACCGGCGCCGACATCGACAAGTCCTCGCGCTTCACCGACTGGAGCCGCCGTCCGCTGACGGAAAAGCAGCTCGTCTACGCCCTAGGCGACGTCACCCATCTGCGCGATGTCTACAATTCCTTGAAGACCCAGATCGACGCCACCGAACGCTCGACGTGGCTCGCAGAAGAAATGGAGACCCTCACCAATCCTCAAACCTACGACACCGATCCCGACAAGGCCTGGCAGCGTCTCAAGTTGCGTGTCAAAGGCCGCAAGTCTCTGGCCGTTCTGATTGAGTTAGCCGGCTGGCGTGAGCGCTTAGCGCAAGGCCAAGATGTTCCGCGTGGACGCATCCTGCGCGATGAAGCGCTCTACGATATTGCCAACCAAATGCCGCAAACGCCGGAGGCATTGGGGCAATTGCGAACTCTGTCTGATGGTTTTGCGCGGTCCAGCCGTGCCAAGGACATCATCGATGCGGTCAAGCGAGGGCTGGCGCGTGATACCAAAACACTCCCGAAACTTGAGCACGGCGAGCCCTTATCGGCTGAGGCAACCGCCACGCTGGAGCTTCTCAAAGTTCTGCTGCGCTCTGCTGCGGCCCAGCACAAGGTGGCCCCGCGCTTGATCGCCGATAGCGAAGACCTTGAGCGTCTGGCAACCGAGAATGAACCTGACATCGTGGCCCTCGCTGGCTGGCGCCGTAAATTGTTTGGCGACGACGCCTTGGCCCTAAAGCGCGGCGAAACAGCTTTGACATTACAAAACGGAGAAGTGCGCTTGGTTCCAGCGCGCTGAGCCTTATGTCAATTTATACAATTGACCTTTGGCCCCGGACCTCCGATCT
Organism: Hyphomicrobium sp.; assembly: GCA_043746825.1. Classification (GTDB taxonomy): domain Bacteria; phylum Pseudomonadota; class Alphaproteobacteria; order Rhizobiales; family Hyphomicrobiaceae; genus Hyphomicrobium_B. The sequence goes on from JAYTQI010000171.1 coordinate 1,619, forward strand.
CTAACAATCCGATCTGTCAGAACCTCTAAGGAGCCGTCTCAGCATGTGGCCTTTCACGCGACAGCCTGTTGTGCCTGTTCTGAGGTTTACCGGGCCAATTGGCATGGCGACGCCCTTGCGCGCGGGCGTGTCACTGGCGAGCGTTGCCGGGGCCATTGAAAAAGCCTTCACGCTGTCAAAACTGCCAAGTGTTGCCGTGCTCATCAATTCGCCAGGTGGCTCGCCGGTTCAATCGAGCCTGATCTTCAAGCGCATCCGCGCGCTTGCTGAGGAAAAAGGCAAAAAGGTCTACGTGTTCTGCGAGGATGTGGCGGCGTCCGGTGGCTACTATCTCGCCATTGCGGGTGATGAAATCTACGCTGATAACTCCTCGATCGTCGGCTCCATTGGTGTCATCTCGCAGGGCTTTGGGTTTGATAAGGCCATCGAAAAGCTCGGCGTCGAGCGCCGCGTTTATACGTCCGGCATTTCCAAAAGCACGCTCGACCCGTTTATGCCGGAAAACCAAAGCGACGTTGAGCGCTTGAAATCAATCCAGCAGGATGTCCACGACGCCTTTATCGGTATTGTCAAAGAGCGCCGCTTGGGAAAACTTAAGGCTCCTGACTCGGAACTTTTTTCCGGCGCGTTTTGGGCTGGTCCCAAGGCCTATGAACTGGGTCTCATCGATGGCATCGCGGATGTGCGGAGCAAAATGCAGGAGCTGCACGGGCTCAATGTCCGCCTGAAGGTCGTGGACATGCAGAAGAGCGGCCTGCTTGGCCGTGTGCGGCGGTTGACCTCATCGTCATCTTCGCCGTTTGAAGGTGGCGGTCTTGCTTTGGCCGATGATCTCGTCTCAGCTATCGAGGCGCGGGCCTTGTGGTCGCGCTACGGTCTTTAACGCGCCCCGCGGAGGGCTTTTGATATGCCGCCACTGATCCTTATCGCGCTTGCTGGCACTGGCCTCTACGCCGGCTACAAACTGTTTTCAGCCCTCGTCAACGAAGCGGGAAAAGAGAACCGCGTTGATGCGGCCGCCCGCAAGCGGGCCAACGCGCGCCAGGACGGCACCAAAGACCTCGGCGAACTCGAGTGGGACGAGAAGCAAGGCGCGTATGTCCCGAAGAAGGAAGGGTGATTTTCATCGTCTCCCAAACAATCGCTCGATGTCGGAGAGTTTGAGCGCCACATAGGTCGGGCGGCCGTGATTGCATTGCCCGGAATAGGGTGTGGCTTCCATAGCCCGCAGCAGCGCATTCATCTCTTGCCCCGTCAAGCGCCGCCCCGAGCGCACGCTGCCATGACACGCCATGCGTGAGGCCACCGCTTCAAGCCGGTCTTTCAGGGTGCGGGTTGAGCCCTCACCGCGAATTTCCGCAGCTAAATCTTTAACCAAGCCTTCGACATCGGTCTCGCCTAACAGCGCTGGCGTTTCGCGCACTGCGACGGCGCCGGGCCCAAAGGATTCGACCACCAGCCCCAGCGCCGCCAACTCCTCCGCGCGCTCGATGAGATTAGCGGCATCATCGGCATCGAGATTGACGATCACCGGGATCAACAGACCCTGCCGCGCCACGCCGCCATTGGCGAGCATGGCTTTCAAGCGCTCGTATACGAGACGCTCGTGCGCCGCATGTTGATCGACAATGACCAGCCCATCGCGAGTCTGCGCAACGATGTAATTCTCATGCACCTGCGTCCGCGCCGCACCCAAAGGCTTGTCGAGCAGCTCCTCATTGAGCGGCGCAGCGGGCCCCTCAGCGCTCGGATTGCCGAACGCCGCGAACGGGGCTTGCATGGATTCTGCCATGCCCGGCGACATAAAAGACCGCTGCGGCTGATAGGTGTATCCTTGGTAGCTCTGAGGCGCGGCATGAGGCTGAAACGTCTCCGCCGTCAGCACGCCGCCCTGCGCCGAGGCGCGATGCCCAGCCGCCTCAAGCGCCTCGCGCAACGCGCCAACCAGCAAGCCCCGCACCCGGCCGGGATCGCGAAAGCGCACCTCGGCTTTAGTCGGGTGCACGTTGACATCGAGATCAGCCGGTGTGACGTCGAGAAACAACGCCAGCAGCGGCGAGCGGCCCTTGGGGATGAGATCGCCATACGCCGCTTTGACCGAGCCAATCAGCAGCTTGTCTTTGACGGGCCGGCCATTGACGAACAAATATTGCTGGCTGGAATCTGGGCGATGCAGCGTTGGCAAGCCGGCAAAACCAAACACCCGCATCGGCCCCGTGGCGCCGCTTCCCTCCCCCTTGATCTCCAGCGCATCGGCCATGAACTCACGCCCCATAATGCGGCCTAAGCGATCCAGCAAGCCTTCAGCCGTCGCGGCACAACGCGGCAAATGCAGCGGCGATTTCTCACCCGTTTGCAGCGTGAACCCAATTGCGGGATGCCCCATGGCGAGGCGGCGCACGATCTCGCCAATCGCCATGTTCTCCGAGCGCTCGGACTTCATGAACTTCAAACGCGCGGGCGTTGCGGAGAATAGATCGCAGACTTCAACAACCGTGCCGCCATTCAAAGACGCAGGTTTGATGCCGCCTTTACTTCCGCGTTCAACGACGAGTGCGAGACCGCCGCAATCTTGCATCTTGGATTTGATTTCCAGCCGCGCGATCGAGCCAATCGACGGTAACGCCTCACCGCGAAATCCAAGGCTCTGAATATCGAACAGATCTTCTTCGCGCAGCTTCGAGGTGGCGTGGCGCTCGACCGAGAGGGCTAAGTCTTCGTGCCCCATACCAGTGCCATCATCGGTCACGCGGATGAGCGACAACCCGCCCGCAACCGTGACGATCTCGATCTCAGTAGCGCCAGCGTCAATCGCGTTCTCGACCAGCTCCTTGACGACGCTTGCCGGGCGCTCGATCACCTCGCCTGCAGCGATGCGGTTGACAGTCTCGAGGCTGAGCTGGCGAATGGCCAATGAAAAAGTCCTCCGCGCTTTATGTGCCGCCGCTCTAAGCGCCTTTTGCCAAGCGCTCCT
>JAYTQI010000172.1:0-2079 GCA_043746825.1 Hyphomicrobium sp.
CAAGGTGAAGCTGAGAAAAACCGCATTCAAGCCAACGCTGATCGCGAAGTTACAGTGATCAAAGCGCAGGCAACGCAGAAATCCGACCAGTTGCGCGGCGATGGCGAGGCCACACGCAATCGCATCTTCGCTGAAGCCTTCAACCGGGACGCCGAGTTCTTCAAGTTCTACCGTTCGATGCAAGCCTACACCGAAGCCATCAAGCCAGCTGAGACCCGCATGCTGCTCTCTCCTGACAGTGAGTTCTTCCGCTACTTCCAAGACCCGTCAGGAAAGTTGGCGCCAGGACGATGAGTGATCTTCTGACCGGTCTCGGTATTGCTATGGTACTGGAGGGTTTTCTCTGGGCAGCGGCTACCGACAGTGCGCGCAAGATGGTCATCGAACTCGTTCAAATGCCAGATGCCACATTGAAGCCGGTGGGCTGGGTGATCGTTGCGGCAGGTGCGGGGTTGGTCTGGATGATACGCGGTTAGGAAGCTAAGGTTTCGCCGTCGCCGCTTTGGAAATTCATAGGAGTTCGTTGATGCGCTTTGCTTATCCGGGTTCCAGAGTGCTGGCAGCCATGTTCACGTTGGCGGTGGGTCTAGTGACATCCGCAATTGCTGAGAATGGGCCAAGATCCGTTGCCCCGCTCGCCGCAAAGTTAACTGATGCCGTCGTCAACATCGCGACCACCCAGACCGTCAAGGGTCCCCAAGGCGTGCCGCTTCCCAAAGTGCCGAAGGGTTCGCCGTTTGAAGAGTTTTTTGATGACTTTTTCAATAAGCGCGGCGGCCCGCGCACAGACCGGAAAATTTCGTCCCTTGGCTCTGGCTTTGTCATTGATGGCAAGGAAGGCCTGATCGTCACCAACAATCACGTTGTCGATGGCGCGGAAGAAATCATAATCAATTTCCACGATGGCTCGAAGCTGAAAGTCGAGAAGGTCATTGGCCGCGATACCAAGGCCGATTTGGCGCTGCTCAAGGTCACCCCTAAAAAGCCGCTCACCGATGTGAAGTTTGGATCCTCGGCCAACATCCAGGTTGGCGATTGGGTGATGGCGATTGGCAACCCGTTCGGGCTTGGTGGCTCGGTCAGCATGGGCATCATCTCGGCCAAGAGCCGCGACATCAATTCTGGCCCCTATGACGACTACCTGCAGACCGATGCCGCCATCAACAAAGGTAATTCAGGTGGGCCGCTGTTTAACATGGAGGGCGAGGTCATCGGCGTGAACACCGCGATCATCTCGCCAACGGGCGGGTCGATCGGTATTGGATTCGCTGTGCCCTCCGACACGGTTGCCTCCGTCGTCGATCAGTTGAAGCAATTTGGTGAGACGCATCGTGGATGGCTCGGCGTCAAGATTCAAACAGTGACCGAGGACATCGCAGAGACGCTCGGTGTGCCCGAGAACACCGGAGCACTTGTCTCGGCCGTAACGCCGGCAAGCCCCGCTGAAAAAGGTGGGCTTGAAGCTGGCGATGTGATCATGAAGTTTGATGGCAAAGATGTCACCAGCATGCGGGGCTTGCCGAAAATCGTGGCGCAAACCCCCATTGGCAAAAGCGTGGACGTCGATGTCTTGCGAAAAGGCCAGAAGAAATCCGTTCAGGTCGCGATTGGCCGTCTTGAGGAAGAGGAGGGCGACGACGGCAAGAAGAAGCCAGAGAGCAAAGACAAACCAACAGGCGATACGCCGTCAACGTCCTCAAGCGTTATCGGCCTCAAGCTGTCGCCGCTGACGGTGGAGCTGCGGGCTAAATACGGCATCGATACCAAGCTCAACGGCGTCGTCGTGGAAGATGTTGATCCCGCAAGCCCTGCGTTTGCAAAAGGCATAAAGCCCGGCGATGTCATCGTCGAAGCGGGCCAAGATACGGTCTCGAAGCCCGAGGATGTCGCGAAAAGCGTGGACAAGATCAAGAAGGCGGGCAGAAAAGCCGTGCTGTTGCGCGTCGAGGACGGCAAGGGTGACTTGCGGTTTGTCGCCGTGCCGCTGTCATAAAGCTGAGCGCCTTGTCATCTTTGCGAGCGAGCGGCATGCGGCAGGCTTAATATCCTGCCGCTCAACTATTTTTGGAGGCCACACGT
>JAYTQI010000173.1:0-10600 GCA_043746825.1 Hyphomicrobium sp.
CCCGTTGAGCCTGCGACCGGCTCGATGATCACAGCCGCGATGGTCTCTGCACCATGCACTGCGATGAGGCGCAACAGATCGTCCGCCAGCGCCGCACCCCAGGCTGGCTCACCTATGGAGAACGCCTGTTTAGCCCGGTTGTAGGTGGTGATCAGATGATCAACGCTCTCCAGAAGAGTGCCAAACTGGCGGCGATTGTTGACCATGCCGCCAACTGCGGTGCCTCCAAAGCCGACGCCGTGGTAGCCGCGCTCCCTGCCAATCAGGCGTGTGCGCGACCCCTCACCTTTTGTTTGGTAATAGGCCAGGGCCACTTTGAGCGCGGTTTCAACCGCTTCGCTGCCCGAATTGGCAAGCAACACATAATCGAGATCACCGGGCGCTAAAGCTGCGAGGCGTGAAGCCAGCTCAAAGACCTGTGGGTGGGCATGTTGAAAGGGCGGCGCGAAATCCAGGCTTTCTGCCGATTTTCTGATCGCGGCGGCTATTTCGGGCCGGCCATGCCCGGCATTGACACAATAAAGCCCTGACGTGGCGTCGAGAATTTTTTGGCCAGAAGGCGTCTCATAATAAAGACCTTTGGCACCTGTGATTATGCGCGGACGGGCCTTGAAAGCCCTATTTGCCGTAAACGGCAGCCAATAGGCATCAAGAGCATTTGGCCGGGTTGTATCAGTTGTCATGAAAAATTCTCCCAGCCGTGGGCACCGAGAATAAAACTAACAGCGCCCGGAAAAGCCGCAACCCCCTCTCAAAACAAGTGTTTTAGTTTGTTGTGCAGCTCCTGTTCAGGACCGTGCCGCAATAGCGCCCTCAGCCAGCCTGATCACAACCCGAATCGGAAGTTGTTTAGGTCTCGTTAGGCGAATCGGCGTGGTATCGTGTGGCCGGGTGCTTCACACAGTCCCGGCGTTTTTCAGTGGGTGAGGGAGGAAGTTACCCGATGTTCATGGGCGTGATTGGAAAGAGTCCTGAAATTGAAATCCTGCGCGAGCTGGAAGGCCGGCGCGTACTGGTCACTGGCTTGACAGCCTGCCTTGGCGTCGATGTTGCGCGTGCATTTGCCGATGTCAAAGCCCGCCTTGTTGTTCACACCACCGACCTCGCGCCCGAAGTCACGGCGCTCCTGGCGCTGCTGTCCCAGAACGCGGCCGAGATCAAGTTGTATACAGACCCAATCAATAATGCCGGCTCCGCCGTCCGTTTCGCGCAGACCGCCGCGCAGGCCTATGGTGGCCTCGACGCTGTGATCAATCTCACGTCCATTAGCAGCGATGAGATGGCTGGCATCGTATCAGAGCAAGACGTTGAAGACCTTGTGACGTCCAAGCTATCGAATATCGCACATATTACGAGTGTGACTGCCAACCGCATGCGGGTCGTTCTCAGCGAAGGCCTCATTCTCAACGTATTAACGATGCCGCATCCAAAGAACGGCCGGGAGGCAGCTGTGGCTGGGATCGCAAGAACCGCACTAGCTGCCATGACGCGCGGCGAAGCCAACGCCTGGGCCGATCAGGCCGTGCGCATCAATGCCGTCGGTCCGCGCGTTGTCGCAGACACAAATGGCGCGAATGGCGCCTGCCTCACAAACGAACCAGATATCGCGGCTCTTGCACTTTATTTGGCCTCGCGCCGCGGCAAAACCCTTTCAGGTCATGTTTTCGACGCTGAAGGGGTGGCAAGCCAGGGCTATTAAAAAGACTTGACGCCGCCGGCCAAGCCATCACCGTGGCTCAAACCGGCTATTTCAAATTTCTGCCTGCCGGCAAATTAGCCTAGAGAAATCTGAGATCTATTCTTTTTCTATTTTGCCCTTCCTCATATTCGCACCCAAAATCTGGGCCTATTAGAGAGCTATGCACCAAGTCATTTTGGGCAGATTATTAATGACGCGTATATCGCGATATAATTTCCTGAAACACCCCTACAGTTAATCGATAGGAAAACTCTGACCAGTAATTGTATTTATTCAGGCGGCACTTGCAGCAGCCTCAATAACAAACTGGTAATACACGTGAAAAAAGAGCAAAAAAGGCTTCTCGTCGCTGACGACGATCCCGTCTATCGCGATGTCGCCAAGGAAGCCCTTGAAGCCGCTGGACATTATGTCTTGACAGCGAACGATGGCGGAGAAGCCATTAAAGCGCTGCGCACGACCAAATTCGATGCTGCAATCATCGATTTGACTATGCCCGTCGCCGATGGCTTGACTGTCATCGAGAATACCCGCCGGGAAGGCAGCAATACCCACACACCTATTATTGTTATTACGGGCCACGACGACAGCTCGGCTGTCGGAAATGCCTATAAAGCTGGCGCTACGTCGTTTCTGACAAAACCCTTGAACTGGGTTCTGTTCTCGCCGCACGTCGAATTCGTCCTGCGCTCTGGGCAAATCGAAAACGAATTACGTGAAGCGATGGCCTCTGCCGCCTTTCTCAGCGACCTCAAGAGCCAAATGATGTCGACATTGGCCCGTCAATTCCAGACCCCCATCAAAACGATTTTCGGATTTTCTGAACTGATCCGGCAGGAAGCCTATGGCCCGCTTGAACCGCCAGCTTATCGCGATATGGCGCACGACATGGGTGAGGCCGCCCGCTCCTTGAATGCCGCTTTCTTGAGGCTCATGGACTTCGGTCAAAAGCTCACAGACAATCTTGCTGTCAAGGCTGAGATGGTGCCACTCATGGAACTCGTCACCGATAGCATTAAGGCGCTGCAGCCAAAGGCCGAACGGCGCGGGGTTGTTCTGAAGACCCGTCTACAGGTTCCGCCCGGCGCTCAGGTAAACGGTGACCGCGCACTTCTCAGTCAAGCCGTTCGCAGCCTGATCGACAACGCTATACGTTTGTCACCGCGTGGCGTCGCCGTTGAAATCGATGCCTGCATTGCAGATGATGGCTCGTTCCGCGTTTGGACCACCGACCATGGCCCACCTGTCCCGGCCGAACTGCTGGCGGAAGTCAATGGCCAGCCCGCTAAACGGTCCTCCCTGGCCGCGCAAACAGAAAGCCGTGACGTTGGCATGAAGATCGCAAAAATTTTGGCCGAGGCCCACCAAGGCCGCCTCGACATCCGCTCTGACCCTGAAGGCGGCAACCTCATCAAGATTGAACTTCCAAAAGAACGGATCAAGGTAGGCATCACGTCCGCAAAAACTGCTGCAGTTCCAGTGGCCAGCTTGGACCGCCTCGCGGCGATTGGCGAGGCGCTCGCGAATGATCCGCGCGTGCGCCTGGGGCGGCCTACCGAACCACCGGCAAACTACGTTTCACAGGCTCTGGGCCTAGCGGCCAACGCGCGATTAGGCCAGCCACCAATAAGTATTAGCCGAAAAGGGACGACACAGTGAGTACCTCGTCAAGCACTTCAAATACGCAGTCTGTGCCCTTCGTACTCCCTATCGCTGCCGACTTCGATCAGGTCGCGCGCAAGGTCGAGCGCATTCAACTTCAAATGCTGTTTGAGCAACTCACGCAGGGCCTGATTGCGACCCTTGTTAATGCTGCCCTGTTGGCATGGGTCCTGTCGTCAGTCTCCGACAAGGCCATGACGGGCATTTGGTTCGCGCTGATGGCCTCAGTTTGCGCTGGCCGCTTCGCGCTACAGACCCACTACCGGAACGAAGACGACGAGACGATCAACGTGCGCCTATGGCGCAATCGCTTCATTGCGGGCGCCGTCGCGACCGCTGCACTTTGGGGCAGCGCTGGAATCATCTTGTTTCCAGCTGCCAGCTATCAGCACCAAGCATTTATTGGTTTCGTGCTTGCTGGAATGGCGGCTGGAGCCTCGGGCTCGATGGTTTCTGATGACCGGATTTTCCGGCTGTATATAGCGTTGGCAATCGTTCCCTACATGTTAAGATTGGCCTTTGAGGGGCAGTCCGTCAACGTAGCCATGGCGATCATGAGCGCTGCATTCATCGTGGCCCTCAGCCTGTCGGCGCGAAAGAATACGCGTAGCGCCATGGAAGCATTGCGTTTGAGATATGAAAATCAGGAACTCGTCGCAGATCTCAAAGACAAAGCCAGCCAGCTCCGGAATGCCAACGACGCCTTGAAGACAGAGAATTCCGAGCGCGAAAAAACGGCAGCTGATCTGCTCAAAGCCAACCTGGATGCCGAAGCCGCAACGCGGGCCAAGACACAATTCCTCGCCAACATGAGCCATGAAATCCGCACACCCATGAACGGTGTGTTTGGCATGACTGACCTCTTGATGCGTACAAACCTCGATGAACGCCAGCGCAAGCTTGTGAAAACCATCAACGAATCGGCAAAGTCGCTCCTCACCATCATCAACGATATTCTCGATCTTTCGCGCATCGAATCTGGGAAATTTGAGCTGGACAAGCACGAATTTAATTTGCGCGATGCGGTCGAGCGGGCTTCTGACTTGTTCGCCAGTCAAGCATACGAAAGGGGTCTTGAACTGTCCGTATTTGTTGCCGGTGACGTGCCAATCTTCGTCAAGAGTGATTCAGGCCGGCTTAAGCAGCTCATGTTGAACCTCATTGGCAATGCCATGAAATTTACCAAGCATGGCGAAGTCGATGTCCGCGTTACGTTGGCAGCAACAACCGGTGATACCTCCCGCGTCAGGTTTGAGATCCGCGATACAGGCATCGGCATTGAAAAGGGACTGCGCGAAAAACTCTTCCAGCCTTTTGCCCAGGCCGAAACATCGATCAGCCGCCGCTTCGGCGGCACGGGCCTTGGGCTATCCATCGCCCGCCATCTCGTTGAACTGATGGGCGGCGTGATCGAACTCGAAAGTGAGCTGGGCAAGGGCACACACATCACGTTTGAATTACCACTTGAACACGGCTCATCTGCCGCCAATAATGCGGAGAGCGATCTGGCCGTTCTTAACGGCGCCCGGATTATCGTCATCGACGACCGGGAAACCAATCGCGATATCATCAAAAATTATCTGGAGGGGGCAGGCGCAGAGATCACCACCGCTCCAAGCACTGCCGATGCCTGGCCAATGCTCGTCACGGCACTCGAAACCGGCAGGCCGTATCATGCAGCAGTTGTCGATATGATGATGCCCGGCGAAAACGGCCTTGAGTTCGCAGGCCGGACCCACGCCCACCCCTCGCTTTCAAAGCTCAAGATTATTCTTGCCACCTCTCTGAATTGGCAGGGCGACGCTGAGACTGTTCGTGAGGCTGGCGTTGAAGCCGTCCTCACAAAACCGGTTCGCCGCCACGATCTCGTCGAGGCCACGGCCCGCGCAGTGAGCGGAACGCGCCACCCTGGATGGCGCAAGGACGCGGAAGACCGCATGAGATCCGCAGCCGATGCGCACAGCGTTGCCATCAACGCCCGCGTTCTTCTTGCTGAAGACAATCCGGTGAACGTCGAGGTTGCACGCGAATTCCTCACCAGCCTGGGGTGCAAGATTCACCTAGCAGGCAATGGACTCGAGGCCATCGCTTTCTCGCGAAGCAATACCTACGATATCATTCTGATGGACTGTCAGATGCCAATAATGGATGGCTTGACGGCCGCACGACGTATTCGCTCGGAGGAAGCTGGCCACGGCCGGGCGCGCACACCGATCATTGCAGTCACAGCCAATGCGTTCGCCGAAGACCGGATGCATTGTCTTGACGCCGGCATGGATGACTACCTCAGCAAACCGTATTCGGAACTCCAGCTCGAGAAAATTCTAACCAAGTGGGTCCATCACGAGGTGCTGGAAGCGAGTCATGATGCGGACACATCTGACGGCGGCCTCGACAGTAATATTAGCGAGAATGCCTCAGCCGCGTGCGACTTCGATATGAGCGTCATCGGAACTCTCAAGGCGAGCCGTCCCGATCTCCTTGCCCGCCTGATTAAAACCTATCTCAGCTATGCGCCGACCGCGCTTGCCGAGCTGGACACCGCGCTGAGTGACCAGGATTTTGACGGGCTCAACAGGTTGGCTCACAGCCTTAAGTCCTCAAGCGCCAATCTTGGGGCAACCGGGCTCTCGGCTGCTTGCCGCCAGATGGAGATTTCTGCCAAGGATAAGAATCTCTTTCACTGCACAAGTTTGGCTGCGAATATCCATAAGGCTTTCGACGCTGTACAGGCTGTGCTTGAGGATCAGGTTGTGCCAGTTACCGCTGAAAAGCTGGCTAAAAAGGCGGCAAGCTGAAGCCCGCAGGCATGATTTCTTTGCACCTTGATTGCAGGACTCCATTGTGCCTGCGATAACCGAGGCTCATTGGGTAGAGCCGGACCGGCAATGGACATTCGTCAGCTTCAGTACCTAGTAGCGCTCGCCCGTGAAAAGCATTTCACGCGCGCGGCGACCGCATGTAACGTCACCCAGCCGACGCTATCGGGGCGCATCCGGCAGCTTGAACTTGAACTCGGTGTACCGATTGTCGAACGCGGACAGCGTTACCAAGGACTGACAAGCGAAGGTGAGCGTGTCCTCAAATGGGCGCAGCTGATCTTGAATAACTGGCAGTCGATGCAGCAGGAACTGGGGCATCTCTCCTCGCGCGATGCGACACTGACGGGGCGCCTCGTTCTCGGCGGCATTCCCTCTGCATTGCCGATGATTCCGTTTTTAACGCGCGAGGTGCGTGCCAACCACCCGGCCATTGATTTCACGATCATGTCGATGAGCTCGGAAGAGATCTTGCGCGGTCTTGAAGACTTCACGATCGACGTTGGTATTACCTATCTCGACAATGAACCGATATCCGGACTACTCGCCTCGCCCCTTTATAGTGAGCGGTATTGCCTGTTCGTAGCCGAGAGCAACGCCCTCGCCAACAGGCCGTCGATAACCTGGAAGGAAGCTGCGGAGCAGCCACTTTGTCTATTGACTGCAAATATGCAGAACCGGCGCATCATTGACCGCGCCTTCTTATCTGCCAATTGCCACCCGATGCCGCAGCTTGAAACCAACTCAGTCATTAATCTGTGTGCCAACGTCCGCCTCATGGGTCTCTCCAGCATTATGCCGGAATACATCCTTGATGTTCTCGGCACCCATGCTGGCATCAAAGCCATCCCCTTGGTTGAGCCCGAAGTCGCGACAGCGTCGGTCTCGTTGCGCTGAGCCGTGATCCCCTGGCGCCCTTGATCCGGGCCATTCAGGATGCCGTAAAAGCCTTCGATCCCAATACGTTGGCGGAAGCTGCAGGGCTAACCTGATCAAACTGTGGTAGCTTTCGCTGATGCTGCAGTGCATCATTGTTGCGGTCTATGATCGGATCGGCAATAACGATTTGATCAATGCCCTGCAATCATTGACTGTCATCTTGACGAAGTCGCACCCATATATTCATTGGCCCCAGGGCCCTGCCGTGGATTCGGACCTCTCATATGGCCAAAAAGGCTTCAAACGGCTCTACTAAACCGGCAGAGACAGCCGCACTCTCGCTCGCCCAAGTTGCGGCGCTGAAAATCTGCGCAGAGCATGGCAATAAGCCCGACGAGCTGCTGGAAATTCTCCATGCGCTACAGAATGAGATTGGCTACGTGCCAGAAAATACGCTGCCAATGATTGCCAACGCTCTCAATCTATCTCGTGCTGAAGTCCACGGCGTCGTCACGTTCTACCATGATTTCAAGCGTGAGCCGCAGGGCCGCCACGTCATCAAGATCTGCCGCGCCGAAGCCTGCCAGGCAATGGGAACAAATAAGCTTTGCGAACACGCCGAAAAGTCATTTAAGACCGCGATGGGCCATACAACTGCCGACGGCAGCGTCACAATCGAGCAGGTTTTTTGCCTTGGCAACTGCGCCCTCTCACCCGCCATTATGATAGGCGAAAGGCTCTACGGTAAAGTTGATCCCAAACGTTTCGATGAGATTATCGCGTCACTCACAAATGAGGCCGCGCAATGATTACCGTCTACGTGCCCCGCGACGCTGCAGCACTTTCCGTTGGCGCGGATGACGTCGCCGCTGCCATCGCCACTGAAGCTAAGAAGCAAAAGAAGGACATCAAAATCGTCCGCAACGGCTCGCGAGGGATGCTTTATCTTGAGCCGCTTGTAGAGGTCACAACACCTAAAGGCCGCGTCGCTTATGGCCCGGTGTCGGCCAAAGATGTGCCTGACCTTTTCAACGCGGGTTTCCTGGACGGCGCTAACCACAAGCTCGGCCATGGCCTGACCGAAGATATCCCCTACTTCAAAAAGCAAGAGCGCCTGACTTTCGCACGCTGCGGCATCACCGATCCGCTGTCGATTGAAGATTACCGCAAGTATGGCGGCTTTAATGGTCTCACCAAAGCGCTTCAGATGAAGACCATCGACATCATCACGGAAGTGACGACCTCAGGTCTCAGAGGCCGCGGCGGCGCGGGCTTCCCGACTGGTATCAAATGGAAGACCGTTCACGACATCAAGGCGGATCAGAAATACATCGCTTGTAACGCCGATGAAGGCGACAGTGGAACCTTCGCCGACCGCATGCTGATGGAAGGCGACCCGTTCTGCCTGATCGAAGGCATGACGATTGCCGCGATCGCAGGCGGCGCCACCAAAGGCTACATCTACATCCGCTCGGAATATCCGCACGCCGTCAGGGTGCTGCGCGAAGCGATCACAATCGCCAAAAAAGCCAACTGGCTTGGCGATAAGATTCAAGGCTCCAACACTTCATTCGACCTGTTCGTGCGCATGGGCGCCGGCGCCTATATTTGCGGCGAAGAAACCTCGATGCTTGAGAGCATAGAAGGCAAGCGCGGCATCGTGCGCTACAAACCGCCGATCCCGGCGATTAAAGGCCTGTTTGGCTTGCCCACGATCATCAATAACGTCATGAGTTTCGCGGCTGTCCCGATCATTCTCGATAAGGGCGGAGAGTACTACAAAAACTATGGCGTCGGACGCTCGCGCGGCACGCTGGCGTTCCAGTTGGCTGGCAACATCAAGCAGGGCGGCCTGGTTGAGAAAGCCTTTGGCGTCACGACCCGCCAGCTGATCGACGATTGGGGTGGTGGTACAGCGACAGGCCGCAAGGTCCGCGCCGTCCAAGTCGGCGGCCCACTCGGCGCGTATCTGCCACAATCGAAACTCGATGTGCCGATGGACTACGAAGAGTTCATCAAGATCGACGCCATGGTTGGCCACGGCGGCTTGGTGGTGTTTGACGACACCGTCGATATGGCATCTCAAGCCCGTTTCGCCATGGAATTCTGCGCTATTGAGAGCTGCGGCAAGTGCACGCCCTGCCGCATCGGCGCACAGCGCGGCGTTGAGGTGATAGACAAGATCGTTGCTGACGAAAACCGGGTCAAGAACCTTGAGTTGCTCGAAGATCTCTGCGTGACAATGACGGATGGCTCGTTGTGCGCCATGGGTGGTTTGACCCCCATGCCGGTGATGAGCGCCGTCAAAGGATTTCCGGAAGATTTCCAGCGTAAGGCGAAAAATAAATACATCGCCGACGCTGCCGAATAAACAATACTGACTTCATCGCCCAAGAGCGAGGATACGCCATGAACACGCACGTCAAGCCGATGACCCTCATTAAAGAGACGGACTACGGCACACCACATTCTGTGTCGACCAACATGGTCACGCTCGAAATTGACGGCCAGGAGATCACGGTGCCCGAGGGTACTTCGATCATGAATGCCGCCATGCAGCTTGGCGTACAAATTCCAAAGCTGTGCGCCACCGACAGCATGGACGCGTTTGGTTCGTGCCGTCTGTGCCTGTGCGAAATTGAAGGCCGGCGCGGCACGCCAGCCTCGTGCACGACACCGGTTGCACCGGGCATCAAAGTCTCAACCCAGACCGAGCGCCTGGCAAAACTGCGCAAGGGCGTTATGGAGCTCTACATCTCCGACCACCCGCTCGATTGTTTGACCTGCGCGGCAAACGGCGACTGCGAATTACAGGATATGGCCGGCGCAGTTGGCCTGCGCGACGTGCGCTACGGCTACGACGGCGAGAACCACGTATTCGCAAAGAACCACGACGGTACCGCCAACGGCCGTTACAAACCCAAGGACGAATCCAACCCCTACTTCACATTCGATCCCTCGAAGTGCATCGTTTGCTCGCGCTGCGTGCGGGCATGCGAGGAAGTGCAGGGCACCTTCGCATTGACAATCGATGGGCGCGGGTTCGCGTCCCACGTGTCCGCCAGCATGGACGAGAGTTTCCTCGCGTCCGAATGCGTCTCGTGCGGCGCCTGCGTGCAGGCCTGCCCGACCGCGACGCTGATCGAGAAGTCGATCATCGACATGGGCCAGCCGGAGCATTCGGTTGTGACGACGTGCGCCTATTGCGGCGTCGGGTGCGCATTCAAGGCCGAAATGCAGGGCGAACAGGTCGTGCGCATGGTTCCCTACAAGGACGGTGGTGCCAACGAGGGCCACTCGTGCGTTAAGGGCCGTTTCGCCTTCGGTTACGCCACTCACAAGGAACGTCAGCTCAACCCGATGCTACGCGAGAAGATCACCGATCCGTGGCAGGTCGTGTCGTGGGACGAAGCCATCAAGTTCGCGGCTGACAAGTTCAAGGCGACGCAGACGAAGTACGGCAAGGGTTCGATCGGCGGCATCACCTCGTCGCGCGCGACCAACGAAGAAGTCTACGTCGTGCAGCGCATGATCCGCGCGG
>JAYTQI010000174.1:0-2067 GCA_043746825.1 Hyphomicrobium sp.
ATCTTCGCAATAGACGATATCGGCCAGTGCCAAGGTGCTGAGGGCGCGGACCGTAACGTCACCGAGATTGCCGATCGGGGTTGCGACGACATAAAGCCCTGGATCAAGCTTTTGCGCCAACAGCCGCGTGGCCTCGCGCTTCAAGGCGTTAGCCAGCACTTCCACCTTGTGGGCGTCATTCTGCGACGGCGCATCTTCTAGTATTCGCGACAAGAGTTGTTCCGATTCAACGTTGGGCAAAGGGGAGAATTCTGGAACAGTGTGGCATGAATCCGCTTACCACGCCCGCTTCAAGTCTTTAACGACTAAGGGGTTCAGGTATTAGACGCCCTCCGGCTTGTTTTGCTTACGGAGTTTCAAGCAAAGCCTGCAAGCCCGGAGTCCGCCTCATCATGTTTTGTTCCAGCCGCACGACCGCCTCCATGACTGCTGGCCTGGGGCTAACATTGGCCTTCGCGCTTTCGGCATGTTCAGGCGGCATTAGCGGACAGCCAGCCAACACGGCGTCGATCACGGCCCCCTCAACGGCGCAGCCGCCGCTCGATAAATCCAAGCTTACAAAAATCGCCTTGTTGTTGCCGATGGCAGGCAATGGCGAAGCCGCACAAATTGCCCGCGGCATGAAAGAAGCCGCGGAGATGGCGCTGTTTGAAGCCAATGATCCCAATATTCAACTGATCGCCAAAGATGACGGCGGTACGCCTGAAGGTGCCAAGCACGCAGCAGAAGCGGCGATTGCTGAGGGCGCCGACGTCGTGCTGGGGCCGCTATTCGCCAAAGCGGTGACAGGTGCTGGCCCGGTTGCGATCAAAGCTGGCGTGCCTGTCATCGCCTTTTCCAACGACCCAAGCGTGGCCGGGAACGGCGTTCACCTTTTGAGTTTCATGGCGAGCGAAGAGGTCGACCGCGTTATTGGTTTCGCCGCCTCAAAAGACAAAAGCCGGTTTGCGGCGCTCATTCCAGCTGGCAGCTATGGAGTGGCCGTTGAGCCCGCGTTCCGTAAAGCTGTCAAAAGTGCGGGAGGCGATATCGTCCAACTTGAAACGTACAGCCCCGGCGCCACGGGTATGCTGGCGTCTGCCAAAAAGGTATTTCAAGCTATCAACGAAGCGGAGAAGGCTGGTAAGCCGGTCGATGCCCTGTTCGTACCAGCGGGTCCAGAAACCATTGCGCAGCTCGGGCCATTGCTCAGCTATTCCGGCATCGACACCAAAAAGATCAAACTCATTGGCACCTCGGCCTGGAATTTGGAACTCGTGTCGCGCGATGACCAATTGATCGGCGGCTGGTATGCTGGCTCCGATCCCACTGCGTGGACACAGTTCTCGGACAAATTCCGCAAGACCTTTGGACGGGCGCCGCCGCGTCTCGCGTCTTTGTCTTATGATGCCATGCACATGGTCTTGGGGCTGGCCGCCCAGCCGGGACCAGGGCGGTTCTCAGAGGCCAACTTGACCCGCGTGAGTGGTTTCAATGGCGTCGATGGCCCAGTCCGGTTGCTCCCAAATGGCCATACTGAACGCGGTCTCGCGGTGCTTGAGATTGAAAAATACCGCTCGGTGATTATTGACCCCGCACCACAGCCGGGCGAATCCAGCCGCGTGTCAAACGCGACGATATTCCCAAAGATATTCTGATTGAACTAAACGTCATCCTCAAATCGGGTGCGGCCCTCGAAGCCGCATCGCAATTTGGGGATCCAGCACATAAAGCGCCTTCGGCTCCTTATTTTTTGTCTGCGACGAGTTTTGCGCTGGCTCCCCGGTCCGCGCACGGGCTCGCGCGTGTAGTGCGCACCCGTACTTAACCGGGGATGACGATCTTAAGCCGCGAGCGCGCGGCTTGCAGCAGGCTGGGCGAGAGGCGCGAAGCGATGCACCATCGCAGGGCCGCGGCGGCCGGGAACGGTCATGACAGCCGAGAGCTCATCCATCAGGGTCGATAGGCCGTATTGCGCCAAATCGAGCTGGCGGGTGGCTGCAGACTGCAAAACGTGGGCTTGTTCGGCCCTGCCAATGGCTTGCGTCAGCGTGCCAGAGAGCGACTGCCACTGATCAGCGAGCGAAA
>JAYTQI010000175.1:0-10595 GCA_043746825.1 Hyphomicrobium sp.
CTGGAAGCGCGGTTTTCTGACCTTGTCCGTGACGATAGCCCGGCCAAACGGGTTGGTGCAGCTCCCGCTGCCGCTTTTTCCAAAATCCGTCACGGCGTCGCAATGCTCTCGCTTGGTAATGCCTTTGCCGACGCAGATGTCACCGAATTTACCAGCCGGGTCCGCAAATTTCTCAAACTTGATGATCTTGATGAGCTCGCCGTCACAGCCGAGCCAAAGATTGACGGGCTTTCTATTTCCATCCGCTACGAGAAGGGCGAGTTAACAGAAGCCGCCACGCGTGGCGATGGCGTGGAGGGCGAAAACGTCAGCGCTAATGTCCGCACCATCAAAGACATTCCGCACACTCTGACCGGTAAGTCTGTTCCGGAGCTCATTGATGTGCGCGGCGAAATCTATATGAGCCACGCCGATTTCGCAGCGCTCAATGATCGTCAAGCCAAGGCGGGTGAAAAAATCTTTGCGAACCCGCGCAACGCGGCAGCCGGATCGCTTCGTCAACTCGATCAGAAGATCACTGCCAGCCGGCCGTTGCGGTTCTTTGCTTACGCCTGGGGCGCGGCCTCAAAACTGCCCGCTGACACGCAAGCTGGGGTGGTAGCCGCCTACAGGCGCTGGGGCTTGCCGGTCAATCCGCTGATGGCAGTGTGCGAGAGCAGCGAGGACTTACTTCGCTTTTATCGCGGCATCGAGAGCAAGCGTTCCAAGCTCGGTTACGACATTGACGGGGTGGTCTACAAGGTCAACCGCCTGGATTATCAAGAGCGTTTGGGTTTCGTTTCGCGTTCACCACGTTGGGCTATTGCCCACAAGTTTCCAGCCGAGCAAGCCACAACTGTTCTGCGTGACATCGAAATCCAGGTTGGGAGAACGGGCGCGCTGACACCGGTCGCTAAACTTGAGCCTGTGACCGTTGGCGGCGTCGTGGTCACGAACGCGACGCTCCACAACGAGGATGAGATTGCGCGCAAAGATATTCGTATTGGCGACACCGTCATTGTGCAGCGCGCCGGCGATGTTATTCCCCAAGTCGTCAATGTGGTATTGGAGAAGCGGCCAAAGAATACAGTGCCCTATGCCGTCCCCCACACCTGTCCCGTCTGCGGCAGTCATGCTGTGCGTGAGACGGATGAAAAGGGTGTCGCAGATGTTGTGCGCCGCTGCACAGGAGGGCTTATCTGCCCGGCGCAAGCGAAAGAGCGTTTGAAGCATTTCGTATCCCGCAATGCGCTCGACATCGAAGGCTTGGGCGGTGAGAAGATCGAATTCTTTTTCGATTCGGCCCGCATCCGCACGCTGGGAGAAATTTTTACACTGCAAAAGCGCGATGCGGTAAGTTCTGAGCCCTTAGATAGTCTCAAAGGCTTTGGTAAGAAATCGGTTGAAAAGTTATTTGCCGCTATCGAAGCCCGCCGCAAAATCTCAATGGAGCGCTTCATCTATGCGCTAGGTATGCGCCACATAGGCGAGACAACGGCCAAAGATCTCTCGAAAGCTTATGGCACATGGGGAGCTTTGCGCACTGCTATCGAAGCCGCTGCCCGAGGCGGCCGTGACAGCGAGGCGTATCAGGAAATTGACAACATCGAAGGCATTGGCGAAACGGCTGTTGATGCACTGATTGATTTTTGGAGTGAACCCCACAACGTTAAAGTGCTCGATGACCTGCTGGCCGAGGTTGAGGTGCTGCCCTTTGAACGCATCATCGCCAAGCAATCTACAGTCACCGGTAAAACCGTCGTCTTCACCGGCACGCTGACCAAACTGACGCGTGACGAAGCCAAAGCCCAGGCCGAGCGCTTGGGCGCTAAGGTCGCCGGCTCAGTATCCAAAAAAACCGACTACGTGGTGGCGGGAACTGAGGCCGGCACGAAACTCGAAGCCGCCCGCGCGCTTGGCGTGACCGTGCTGTCAGAAGACGATTGGATTGAGCTTATTGAGCAGGGGTGAGTTAAATCCCTGCCGTTGCTGCTGCCAGCCAATAGCGGGTGGCGTCATCAAGGTGGGGCGACAGGGATTGATAGACGCGCGCGTGGTAAGTATTTAGCCAATGCCGCTCCCCGCGCGACAACGCGCTCGCGATCACCAAACGCCGGTCAATGGGCACCAGCGTCAGGGTCTCAAATCCCATCATCTCGCGTCCGCCGCCATCTGCAATAGCCGCAAGCTCCGTCACCAGCACGACGTTCTCAATCCGAATGCCGTACGCGCCTTCCTTATAAAAACCTGGCTCGTTCGAGAGCAGCATGCCAGGCTCAAGCACCGCGCTTCCCGCCCGCGAGATTGACTGTGGGCCTTCATGCACGGATAGAAAACTGCCAATGCCGTGGCCCGTGCCGTGGTCGAAATCCGCGCCCATGTCCCACAGCGCGCGGCGGGCAAACGGATCAAGATCAAGTCCGCGCGTGCCTTTCGGAAAGCGCGCGGTTGCAATCGCAATATGGCCCTTGAGAACGGCGGTGAAGCGTCGGCGCATTTCATCAGCCGGTGTGCCAATCGCTACGGTGCGGGTGATGTCGGTGGTGCCGTCTTGATATTGCCCACCGCTGTCGATCAGGAATAATTCGCCCTCTTGCAGGCGGCGGTTGGTTTTCTCCGATACGCGGTAGTGGACAATGGCGCCGTTGGGGCCAGAGCCCGAGATGGTTGCAAAGCTGATGTCTTTGAGACAGCCGGTTGCGCGCCGGAATTCTTCAAGTGCAGTGACAGCTTCAATCTCGTCTAAGCCAAAGGTCGAGGCTTTGGTGTTGAGCCAGGATAAAAAATTCACGACCGCCGCGCCGTCGCGAACATGAGCGGCTTGGCAGCCTGCTTTTTCGGCGGCGTTTTTGATGGCTTTTGGCGCTAGGCACGGGTCCGGCCCATGCACAGCGACCTTGCTCCCTAAAGCCTTTTCAATCGCATAAGCAGCGGTATGATGATCGGCGCGCACAGGCTTTTGCGCCTGTTTCAGCGCTGATAATTTTTCTAAGAGTGCATTAGGTGGCGAGATTTTCGCAAACTCCGAGAGGTGTTTGCGTGTGTCGCCTTTCATTTTGTCGGAGGCGATAAACACCTCGGGCTTTCCGGTAACGGGCACAATCGCGAAGGCCAGAGCCACCGGATTGTGCGCCACGTCGCTTCCGCGGATATTGAACAGCCAGCAAATCGAGTCCGGCAGCGTCAAGACAACAGCATTCTGGCCGTCGTCCTTTAAGCGTCTCTGAATGGCGGCAATTTTATCAGCCGGACTTTTTCCAGCCAACGCCAGTGGCTGCACAGTGACTGCGCCCGACGGCGGGCTCGGGCGGGCTTTGCCCCAGATCTGATCAACGGGGTTTTTAGGGAGTGGTTTAAGCGAGATACCCTTTGGCTCGAGCGCTGCCGTTAAGCGCGCAATTTCCGCGCCTGTATGCAGCCAAGGATCAAACCCCAGTGTTTGGCCCTTTGTGAGCATGTCTACAATCCACTCGGAAATCTTAGGCCGCGGCAGAAGAGAGACGTCGAACACAGCCGTGTCAGTCTCGGCCTTGGCTTGCACTGTGTAACGCCCGTCAATGAACAGCCCCGCTGCTTTCTTCGTGACAACCGCCAGGCCAGCACTGCCCGAAAATCCAGTGAGCCATTTGAGGCGCTCGGCGCAGGCGGGAACATATTCGCCCTGGTGCTCGTCAGCGCGCGGCACCAGAACGGCATCGATTTTAAGCGTCATCATGAGCGCTCGGAGCGCCTTGACGCGCTCGGGCACATGTTCGGGTCCGCTGGAGGTCTCAAATGATTGGAACATCGGACCCTTGTAATTGGGACTGCGATATCCGGCAACGGCCCACTAACGGCGACGAAGCGTTAAGGTTGCCCAGCCGGTAATGCGGTCATGGCGCAGGAGATGGAAGCCTACAGCCCGGTAGGCCGCGATGACCTGCGGCGCTTGATGGATCAGCAACCCGGACAAGACCAGCGTGCCGCCTTTTGTTACAGTCCGGGCAAGATCGGGGCTGAGATCGGCCAGGGGACCCGCCAAAATATTGGCGATCACCAAATCAAAAGGTGGGGATTGGCGCAGCCATGTGTGGCGCACGCCATTGGCCGCAGCCGTCGCAATACGTTGGGAAACGCCGTTCAGACGCATGTTTTCGGCCGCTATCTTCACCGACTGCGGGTCGAGGTCGGTCGCGATGATGCGGGCTTTGGGAAGCGTTTTAGCCACGGCAATAGCCAGCACACCCGAGCCACAGCCGAGATCAAGGACGGTATCAAAGGTCTCCGCCCGTGTCAGCCGGTCGATGGCGAGCAGGCAACCCAAGGTCGTGGCGTGGTGGGCGGTTCCGAAGGCTTCCCCGGCATCAATCAGGATCGCACCCGGCCCCTGTGGCACCCGCCCGCAATCATGGCTGCCATGCACGGTAAAGCGCCCGGCGACAACCGGCGGCAAGGCGGCCTGCGAGATTGCGACCCAGTTGAGGTCGGGGACATCGCCGGGTTCAAATGTCGGGGGTTCAAATCCCAGCATCGCCGTGGCTTCGGCATGCAGTGCGTTCGCATTAATTCCGTCGCTAAAGTAAGCTTCCAGCCGCCAAGCATCCTTGCCATTTTCAAAAATTGTCAGGGCATCGGGTGCTGGTTCGATCAGGTCTTGCAGCGCATTCGCAACCTGGTGCGCAAGTGCGCGATCACTGAAGTTGGCAGTAATCTTTTCAAGTGTCATGCGGCCTCAGGTGATCCGTCCACCGCTTCTATCACCAAATTCGAAACCTTCCGCATTACCTAGATCTGGCAGATTGTTAAGCAAAACGTCCCATTGTTCGTCGATATGTTTTGCCGCTTCTTTGGGAGTGAGCGTATGGAAAGTACCGTCTGCCGACTCCTTGACAATGCCATCGCGGAGCAGGCGCTCCAAAGCGTCTTCAATTTCAAAGTCAACGTTTAAGTTGAAGGAGCGCTTCAGGTATTGCTCGATGGCGGAGTCAATAGCAGGGAGATCGGCGCGCGCCGCTTTTTCTTTGGCGAGAACGGAATACAGCAGTACCTCTTCCTTGATGTCTTCCTCGGCACCGCGTGCAGCAACTTTCAGGATCACGCCGCGATTGTCCGCCATCGAGTGAAAATAAAGGTTCTGGGCCATCACGGCCATGTACTTCTGCTTCTGGTTCATGAAGGCCATGGCCTGGCGGGCAGCGACCGAGCCAAAGCCAACGACAGCGCCAACGGCAGCAATTGGGTTTGAAAGCATCAATGCCATTTTTCCGGCTGCGCCAACGGCGCCCATACCAAGGCCGCCACCAGCCGAAACCCCAAGCCTAAGTTTGTCGAAATTCCGGAATTTCACCTCGGTATTGGGAAAGACCATTTCCATGTCGGTGCGCGGGATGTTCTTGAACAGTTTGAGATAGATACAGTCATCCTTGATGCCAGGGGGCAAAACGCGGCGCATCTTTCTCACACGCCGCTCGGCCTCGGCTTTCTCAATCCCATCAGTATTCATGATTTCATCAACGCGGGTACCGAAGTCCTTCAGCTTAAATAGAATGAAGAGGCGTTGATAAATCGGGATGTCAAATTTTGTCTTGCGGCCAAACTTTTTGAGGTCGCGCTTTTCATCTTCTTTGCTAGACGAGCCGCGTGAGTAAATCACAATTTCCTCAAAGGCCGACATATCGACCTTTAGATCGAGGCCGTAGTGGCTGTCCGGCGTCATGATGATTTCAAGGGCCGCCGGTTCTATCCGCTCGTAGTTGGCTCTCACTAGCAGGCTTTCAACGCCTACGACGAAGCGGCGCTGTAAGACCTTTTTTTCCGCTGCCGTGAACTGCCGTGTGATCAGCAAATCGCTGTCGGGCGAGAACGGCTCATAGGTCTGCTCAAGGTCAAGCAGTTGCATGTTGTATTGCTGCTGGCGCCAGTAATCGAGATAGCGGAAAAAGCGGCGCGCATCGGCTGCCTGTCCTTCTGGCCAAGCGCTGGTTTGGGTTAAGCGATCAATGAGCGCGAATTTGGTGACCGGAATAAAGCGTTCACGCTTGGCCATCACCTCTAGCGTAGGGGTGCTTGACAAGTGCCTGTGGCCCGGGCGCGCGGTTTGTGCAGGGCCTGAGGCTAGCGGAGTCGTAGTAGATCTATCCGCTTCTTTCTTGCGCATCCTGTCGAGGAATTTCGTCCCCCCACTCTGCCGCGGCACCGGAATGTCAATTGACGACATTTGTGCTCCTCCCACTCTAACATAGACGCGAACCCGAGAGCGTGCCCCCCACCCTCGTATCTACGAGGGCAAAGGCAGTCTTGTCGAGCCTAAGGTGTTCATCTTCCAGCAATTTGGCTACTGCTGTCACCCATCGATCCAAGTTTGCACAACGTTTAAAGGCCAATTGCGCCCGTCTTGCGCCAAGCCAGAGCACAACTGCAGCGCACAAAGCAAAACGGTTCATAACTCGCTGATCTGCCATAGTCATGCCGCGGTTCGGCTTCGAGTTGTGCTCAACTCGTCGAGGGAACGTGTGGGGGCTGTCGTGTACGGGTATTTCAAAGGCATTTGGGCGCTGTCTTTAGTTGCAATCGTGGCCAGCATACCAGCCAAAGCGGAAGATTTGCTTCTGCCGTATTTGTGTACGGCGGAGCGTGGAGAGGTTCGACTCCATCCGGCGCCGGAAACCAGTTACCGGATTTCGGGCCGCCGCGAGGAACAGATTTTCACCCAATGCCCAGCAGGGACGTCTGTGGCTTGTACAAACCTGATGATCCACCGTTTCTCTGTTACGTGCGGAACTGAGCGTATCACCTGGGCCCGTATCGCCCATGCAGCGCGCAGTCTTGGCATTGATATCCCGCGCGACTTGCCACCGGGCTTTGCACCGGTCACGCCGCTTGGAGGCCGTTTTGTTTTGCCCGGACTGACCCGTTTCAATCCACTCGCGCACGTTTCGACGCAGGAGCTGTCGCCAGACAGCGTAGTAGACCGCGCCGGATATACTGCCATTCAAGCCAATCCTTCGTGGGTCACAGTCGTGAAATCCGAAATGCGGCCTGAGGCAGCAGGCGGGGCGCTGCGTGTCGCAGCAACAGTGACGTTGTTGATGCTGGGGCTTTTCGCGTCCAGTTTAGTGGCATCATGCCGATGGCGCGCAATGGCCCACGCGTTGCAAGATTTGCACTTGTCTGCGGCGCATTTTAAGACCATGACCGCCACCAAAATTGCTGACCTCCAGGCCGCTGCATCGGCGCGTCTAGTTCAGATCTATGCGTTGTGGAAATTTGGCCCGGGGGGCGTTGGCGATGAGACGACCGCCAACGCGCTTTTGATGGCCCATGCCCGCTTGGCCGAGACAGAGCTGTCCATCGCCATGCTTTCACCCGATCTCTTATTACGCGAAGTCTTGAATTCAGAACTCGCGCGTGCGCGGGATCGCCTCAGTGCAATTGAAAGCGGAAAACCGAAAAAGACGGCAGATCAGATGGCCGTCAGTATCCGCGCGTTACTTCGTGAATTTGATCGCATCTCTCGCATTGCTCAAAGTGCCGCGCCAGATTCAGCCCATGGCTTCAGGAATGATGATGAGGCTGTCCCGCGCTCAGTGGTCGAGGCGTATCAGGTGCTGGGCCTAAACAGCAACGCCGCGCCGGAAGTGGCCAAGAAGCTGGTCGATGCGCTGCGCATGAGCTGGCATCCGGACTATGCGGAGGATGAAGGCGACCGCCGCCGCCGCGAAAGCCGCATGAAGCAAATCAACGCCGCATGGGACATCGTCAACGGCCGCCGCGAAGCCGCTTGAACACCCTTAAAACCCAATTCCGAAGGCACCGCTCAAAGTTTCACCAACGGAAGCTTCCTTAGGGCGGCGTTCCCGCTCAGCTACCGGCATCTGGCTCGGTTTGAAATTCGGCTGCACAGGGGCCAAGTGATCACGGCCTTTGTTGATCTTGTCCCACTGCCCATCGAGCGCCTGGATAATGCGCTTCTCATGGCCGTAAACGTCATAAAACGTTTTGAGCTTACCGCCCTGATCGACCCAAGCCGTAAAATAAACGAGATGGATCGGAATGCGTTTTTCCATCGCGACTTCATTGTTGAGAGGGCCTGAACGGATGAGCGCCGCGACCTTGGCTTTGTCCCAGCCCTTGTCCTCTTGTAAAATGATTTCGGCGAGTTCGACGGGGTTTTTGACGCGCAAGCAGCCGTGGCTCAGAGTGCGCTGATCGGGGCGGAACATCCAGCGGTCGGGCGTGTCGTGCATGTAGATGGTGTGCTGGCTTGGGAACGAGAATTTGACAACGCCAAGCACGCTTTTCCCGCCCGGAGGTTGCGTGACCTCGTAATTGCGGATGTCGGCCTTTTTCCAATCGATGCTGTGATAGTCGAGAGGCTTGCCGTCCTTGGTCTCAAGCTGCAGGCCGAATTCGCGCATCAGGCCACCGCCACGAAGCAGGCTTGGCCATAGCTCATTGACCTTGATCGACTCTGGCACCCGCCACATTGGCCGCAACACGACGTGCTTTAAAGGCCTCGAGAAGATCGACGACTGCTTATCGACGCGCCCGGCCACGATCTTTTCCGAGCGTACAATCTGGCCATCCTTGTAGACGTACTGCATGAATTCGGGGATGTTGTTAAAGACATACACGTCGCCCATGTTGTCGGGCATCCAGCGCCATTCTTCCATGTTGGCGCGCAGTCTTTTGGCAGTGACGTTCAGCGTCGCGCCGGTTTTGGCCGCGAGATAAACTTGCCGGAGCTTCTCAAACTGTGGATGCTTAGGATGTAAGGATTTCAGATAGGCGTCGGGTGCATCAGCCAGAGCTATGCCGTCGAGGATGGCCCGCGGCTCCAGGAGTTGTGGCTTGCGATCAAGGTTAGAATTGAGGCTTTCCGCAGGGTCCATGATGCGCCCACCACGGGCGTGACGAGCATACTTGAGGACCGCGAGCGAGAGTGTGACTTCAGCTTCGGCGCGGCCGTCGGGTGTTGCGTCTGCAGCGCCTGCAGTGCCTGCAAGTGCGGGCAGAGTGAAATCTTTTGCGTCCAGTCCCCAATCATTAGCATTTTTGATTTCGCTCACCAACGTCAGGCCCTTGGCGTTTAGGCCAGTGTCAGCGACCCAAACAGGCGCGCCTTGGCGGGCATGATAGAACTCGGTCAGCGCATTGCGCTCAGACTTTTCGAAATCAGAGAGATCAGCGGGCGCTGCAAATAGCGCTTTGTCCAAGGCTTCTGCAAACGCGGTATCAGCCGCTGGCGCGCCGGTCATGCTGGCCTCGGCGGCCCAAGCTGGTATTGTGCTGGTGGCGGCCTCTTCCGTCAGAGCAGGGCCCGACGCCATGATGACGAGCCAGAAGCTGATCGCTCGTATCTGCCTGTTCCCCATTTTAGCCGTCCCCTTGCTTGACGCAGACACTAACGCTTTGGTTAGTCGAACCCCGCGATCCGGTAAGCGCTCAGGCCTTTAAGCCTGTGGATGATCCCGCAATGAAAACTGCTTCAGCCTTGGAACCCAATCAGGATCTTCATCTTGATGAGGTCGGGGAAGAACATCTGCACCATGTGGCCAAACAGCCAAAGCAGTGCAGTTAACAGAATAAGCGCCGGTATGGCGGCGAGGACCGCCTTCAGAAAAAAGGTAACCAGATGGACAAACGGCACGTCAATGCGCCTGACCACGGCTGGGAATGGCATCCCAACGACGGACGTTTCAGTGCTGGCAGAGGCGGGCTCAATGTAGACATCAGGCGTTGCTGACAGGCTGGGGCCCGGCGTTGGCTGGCGCTCGCGTTGGGCCGCCCGCTCGCGGTTTTCCCTTTCACGGGCTTCTTTTTCCCGCCTGAAGGTGCGCGGCAGGTCATCGGACGGATCATCGCCAATTGGCCCAAAATTCGGGTCCGCCATCGCCATCGGGCCTCCAGACATCGCAGTTATCCCCTCAGGAACGCTTCATGTTGCCGAATCAATAGGCACTCGCGTCAATATTGTTTGTAACGCACAACTAGGGTTATTGCTATTTTGCGCCATGAATTTGACGGGAGCGTGCCCCTTGAAAGACTTCAAAAGCCTGATCCGGACGATCCCTGACTATCCTAAGCTTGGCATTATGTTCCGCGATGTCACCACGCTGATGGGGGACGCCAAGGGATTTCGCAGGGCTATCAAGGCTATGGCTCGCCCCTTTGAGGACGAAGAGATTGATGCGGTGGCTGGCATCGAGGCGCGCGGGTTCATTTTAGGGGGCGCCATCGCTGACCGGCTGGAATGCGGTTTCATCCCTATTCGCAAAAAGGGCAAATTGCCCGGCAAAACGATTGGTCAGGATTATACCCTGGAGTATGGCGTCGATGTTATCGAGATTCACGAGGACGCCATCAAAAAGGGCGAGCGCATTTTGATCGTTGATGATCTGATCGCGACCGGCGGCACAGCGGAAGCAGCGGTCAAATTGATCCAGCGCACAGGTGGCGTAGTGGTGGGCGCAACCTTTATAATCGATCTGCCAGAACTCGGCGGCGTCAAACGCCTGATGGGGCTCAATGTTGAGAGCCACGCACTCGTCGCATATGAGGGGCATTGAAATTGAGCCAATCGCTGCCAGCGGATAAAACGAAAGCGGCGATGAGCTGCATCGCGGCGTGGCGTACAG
>JAYTQI010000176.1:0-4549 GCA_043746825.1 Hyphomicrobium sp.
TTCTCGGCAGCGGCTTTGTCCGCAGCAGCCTTTTCAGCGGCGGCTTTCTCGGCAGCAGCTTTGTCGGCGGCGGCCTTGTCAGCAGCGGCTTTCTCGGCAGCAGCTTTGTCGGCGGCGGCCTTCTCGGCAGCGGCCTTGTCAGCGGCGGCTTTGTCAGCAGCGGCTTTGTCGGCAGCAGCTTTGTCGGCGGCGGCCTTGTCGGCAGCAGCCTTTTCAGCAGCGGCTTTCTCGGCAGCGGCCTTGTCAGCGGCGGCCTTGTCGGCAGCGGCTTTCTCGGCAGCGGCCTTCTCGGCAGCGGCCTTGTCAGCGGCGGCTTTCTCGGCAGCGGCTTTCGCGGCAGCTTCCTTGGCAGCCTTTTCAGCGGCTTCCTTAGCGGCTTTCTCTGCGAATTCCTTGGCGTCTTTGGATGTATGGAAGGTTATGATCGAGTCGTCATAGTCTTTGTCGCCACCGCCCTTGAGGTCTTCAAAGCCGATCTTCATGCCGTCATCCGACATGCTGACTTTGACGTGATTGAAGCCATCGCCATTTAGGCCCTTCGAGCCATCATCTGCGCTGTGGTAGGTCGATGTGCCGTACTGCGAAGTTACATCCGTCGATTTGCCTTCAGAGCTCGTGAACACGAGCTTCATTTCTTTGCCGCCGTTGACGTTGCCTGGCTTGCCATCGGCGTCAACGAATTTGAACGAGCCGCTCTTGCTCGACAGAATGTCTGCCATGCCTTTTTGCGAGTAGCCGTTGGGAACAATGAAGAACCCGACTTTTTCGCCGCCGTTGACTTCAACACCAGCCGAGCTTTTGCCGCCAATGAGATCGCCGCCGGAACCCTGAAGAGAAGCGTTAGCAAACAGAATTTGCACGCCGCTGATCGTTCCATCGGGCCCGATCTTGTACATGCCAACGGCATTTTTGTAGCCGGCGGTCTCACCTTCAAACGTCACCGAGCCAATATTGCTCGGCGTGACTGGGGTTGGGCTTGGGATCGAGCCCGCGCCGTGATGGTCATCATCACGGTCATTGTGTTCCCGCTCGCCACTGCCGCGAGACTCATTCCCGGTCTCATGCTCGTGCCCGCGTCCCTGATCAAGATCATGGTCGTGATCGTTCTCTGAATTTTTCTTATCGCTCATAGCCGCCACTCGCTCCCGCATTCCATATAGATACTCATGCGCCTAATTCCTGGAATGGACGCACTTCGCCCTAATCCTCTTCCGGCACTACGGATACGATTACACGCAATCTTCGAATATTAAGTTCAAGGTGCCCAGGCGATTTTCTTCAAAATTAAATCAAATTGTTTGTTTCCGAGCGCAATTAAAGCGGCCCATTTCCTGGCCGCTTTAATGCAATTCAATGGTACTTAAGGAGAGCCGGCATTACCAAGCGATACCCTGATACGTCTTATCGTCGGGCAATACTTTGAAAAGCCTGGCAAGATCGAGAACATGAATGCGCTTATCACGCATCTGCACTGCCCGGCGGAATTCGTCTGTTGCATGCGAAACCACCACAACATCGGAATGCGCGACCAGCTCATCCGCGCTCTTCATGGTGATACCTTCAAGGTCATCCATCAGTTTAGCCTGAGCCGGGACAGCATGACGCACATAGTCAATCTGGTGCTGCAGCAGGGGTCCAAAGTTCAGGTTTGAGTCATAGGCTTTGATGATCTCGCCTGCAGACATCAGCGTTGCCATAACGTCGAGCGTCGGGCTTTCACGCATGTCGTCGGTGCCCGGCTTGAAGGTCACGCCGAGGAAACCAACCCGCTGTCCCTTGAAGGGCTTCAACAACTCAATCGCTTGAGCTATGTGGCGGCGGTTCGACACCGTCAAGCTATCGATCAGTGGCACCTCAACACCCATGGCGTGCGCAATGTGGCTGACCGCGCGGACTTCCTTTGGCAAGCATGAGCCGCCGAAAGCGAAGCCTGGCTTCAGGTAGTAAGGCGAGAGATTAAGTTTCAAGTCCTTGACGAAGATGTTCATGACGTCGTGGCTGTCGATGCCGATCTTTTTGCACAAGCGGCCGACTTCATTGCCGAACGCCACTTTCGTTGCGTGCCAGACGTTATCGACGTACTTAACCATTTCTGCGGCTTCAATCGACGTGAAGATGACCTTCTTGTCGATGGCGCCGTATATAGCAGAGACCGTGGTTTCGGCGCGCGTGTCAGAAGCGCCAACGACCGTCTTGGGAGGATCAAAGAAATCCGCAACCGCGACGCCTTCACGCAGGAATTCCGGGTTAAAACAAACACCGAAATCGGGCCCGAGCTTCTTACCCGAAGCCATTTCAATCTCCGGCACAACCACATCCAGCGTCGTGCCGGGCGGCACCGAGCAGCGCAACACGACGACATGATATCCTGATTTCATGCCAATGGCCTGGCCGATGGCGCGGCTGGCCTGGCGGACATAGGTAAAGTCGCAACCACCGTCTTTCGACGTTGGTGTGCCGACCGAAAGGAATGTGACTTCAGTGTCGAGAACAGCGGCAACCAAATTCTGTGTCGCATCAATCAGACCGCTCTTGACGCCTTCATTCAAAAGTTCGCCTAGGCGCTCTTCGACGATTGGCGAGCGGCCTTCTTTGATGGCCTCTACCTTTTCACGGCTGACATCAACGCCAACCATACGAAAGCCAAGATGCGACAAACATGCCATCGACACTGCGCCGACATAGCCGAGGCCGATGACGCTGATGGCTGGTTTTGTTTGTTGATCAAGTCCAATTTCTCGCGCGCGTTCAACACCCGCGTGTTCCGTTGCCCGCTCGAACCGGGAAGATTCAAAAGTCATAGTTCAACGCTCCCACTCGCGGACTTTTTTGCCCGCTTCGCCTCACCCAGCGCGTTGATTTTTGAGCCTGCGCCGGGCAGCCCTTATTGAGGACAACCAGACCAACCAGCCTGCTGGTGCTCCTGCCGGGGCATCAGCTTTCAAGTCACGCCGGATAGGATAATGCAGGGGAAACGTCGTTTTGATTTAAATTCGGGCGTTACAATTGTATCTATCTCACTGAAAAACCATCGCATGCACGAAACTCAAACTCGGTATTTCAAGTAACTTTGTATAAACCATGACAATAAGAAAAACCGATACAAATGAAAGGGCCGTCATATAGAATGCCATGACTTCGCGGAATATTGTAAGCCAACCGCTGGCCGCAAAACCAGCTTTTTGGTTTCCACGATTGGTCCATTTTTGTTTAGCTAGCCGCCATTGCATATATATTTTAACTACGGCATTTAGAATTTGATTAACATATAACGTCCAAACGAAATTCAAGTCTACCCGGCGTGCATATGTGAATAGAACCATTGACAGCAACATGCGGGTGACTGCGATATAGACGATATAAGCCAGAATATAGCTCGAGCCGTATTTCATGGCGCCGGCCATAGCCAGCATGGGGCTGAACAGCATGGTCCACATGGCAATACGCTGGTCAACGCAACACCACCAAATAAAGAACGGCATCTTGCGCGGCCCGAGCATAATGGCGCGCCAGCCATTGCGGAGCATGTTGCCGGACCAACGCCTGAGGTTTTCGACCATTCGAGTGTAGCCGGAACCTTCCACAACCTCGATGGTTGTGCCGGACGCATCGGGAACGTAGGTCATTTTCACGCCGCGCTTGAGCAGCGTGTACCAGGTGCTTTTATCGTCGCCCGACAAGAACCGGAACCTGCCCCACAGCCAGTGGTCCAAGTAATCTGCTTCTTGCAAGCGAATGAACTCGTGACTGACGACATGGGTCGCCCGGAAAACTGAGCAGCGGCCGGTGAGCGTGAGAACCCGGTGCGACAGAGCATGGCTCTGCATCGCCATGCGGCGCTGTGCAAAGCGCATATTGAGCCAGGACTGCATCCAGCTTGGTCCCTGCACCATCACATGCTCGTCGGTTGTCAAGGCATGGAGATCAGGATCAAGAGCGAAGAGCGGGAAGCATTTGCGGACCATGCCGGGATGGTAAACAAAATCTCCATCCATGAAGATCAAGATATCGTCTTTGCCAAGGCCGGCGCGCGACATGGCCCGCAGAATGAGCGCGATAGCGACGCGCTTGCCAGGCTGGTTCTGACGGATGATGCGTAGCGTGATATCGCAATCAGAGCCAATGAGTTTTAAGTGGTTTCCGATTTTTAACTCGTCGCTCAATTCGCTAGAGCCAAGCCAAATGGTCGCTGGAACGCCGGCCTCACGGATTTCATTGACGAGACTGCGGATGACCGCTTCGGAAATTTCGCGGTGCTCTCGGAACGTCGTCATCTGAATGTGGATATGGCGTGGCCGCCAGCCAGACGCCCATAAAGCCGCCGCCCGGTCGCGCATCTTCGGGTACGCGATTTTCTCGAAGATCTTGGCGCGCACAAAGTGGTTGGCCCACCACAGATAGCGCCAGATGCCGAGAATACCGATAATATAGATGACTTGATTGTTCGTTGGATCCCAGATCGCGTTTGGCACCACGCCCAGCGCAATCGAGCAAATTGCGAAATAGGCAAGCAGCTTGATCTTGACCAGGCCCGACCACTTGACCGAGC
>JAYTQI010000177.1:0-2058 GCA_043746825.1 Hyphomicrobium sp.
AGAAGTCCGGCCACTTCTTCTTCCAGCCGCCGTTGGGGCGCGGCTACGACGACGGCTTGGTCGCAGCGCTCGCCGTCTGCGACATGCTCGATCGCGCGCCCGATAAAACCATGGCTGACCTGAAACGCGCTCTACCCAAGACCTATCAATCGCCGACCATGTCGCCGCACTGTGGCGATGAAGTGAAGTACGGCATCGTCGATCAGGTCGTCGCGCAGTTTGAAGACTTGGCGAAGAACGGTGGCACGGTCGCCGGGCAGAAAATCCGCGATCTCGTCACCGTCAACGGCGTGCGTGTCACGCTCGCCGATGGCACGTGGGGATTGGTGCGCGCCTCATCCAACAAGCCCGAGCTTGTGGTGGTTGTCGAAAGCCCCGTTTCAGAAGCCAACAAGATCGCTATCTTCCGCGATATCGAAGCGCGCTTGGCAAAGTTCCCCGAAGTCGGCGAGTATAATCAGAAGATTTGAGCGAGCGTCGTAGGTTGAGCTAGGCCGCGCTGCACTTGCGCCGCGACCACTTGGGAGTCCCCGTGCGGGATAACCCAACGACTGAGCTGCTGCCGGTTTCACGGACACCAGGTTAAGGTGGATAGTGAAGCTGGAGGCGTATTATGGGACGAAGGACGTTTACGAAAGAGTTCAAGGTTGAGGCCGTCAAGCTGGTGCGCGGCCGAGGCGTATCGATTGCCCAGGCGGCCCGCGATTTGGAGATTCACGAGAACGTTTTGCGCAAGTGGCTGAAGGATTTCGACACTGACCCGGGACAAGCGTTTCCGGGGCACGGCAACATGAAGCCAGAGCAGGCCGAGATCGAGCGCTTGAAGCGCGAAGTGCAGAAGCTCAAGGCCGAGCGCGATATCCTAAAAAAAGCCACGGCCTACTTCGCGAAGGACCACACATGATGTTCTCCTTCATGGCGAAGCACCGGGGGATCTGGCCGGTTGAATTGATTTGCGGGACGCTCGGGGTCTCGCGCAGCGGGTTTTACGGTTGGCTGACGCGGCCACCAAGCAAACGCACCAAGCGCGACGAAGTTCTCACGCGGGAAGTCCGCAAGAGCTTTCTCGACAGCGGCCGGACGTATGGCGCGCGCCGCGTCTGGCACGACGTTCTGGCAGCCGGGAAGACCTGCGGCCTGCACGCCATCGAGCGCCTGATGCAAGAAAATGCCTTCAAAGCCAGGCCAAGACGCAGACGGCTGCCGGTTGATGCGGGCACGCGCCCGGCTGCAGAACTGGCCGCCAACATTCTCGACCGACAGTTCCATGCACCCGCTCCCAACCGCAGGTGGGTCGCGGACTTCACCTACATTTGGACGGCGGAAGGCTGGCTTTTCGTCGCTGCCGTTCTCGATCTCTATTCGCGCCGGATCGTCGGCTGGTCGATGCGGGCTGTGATGACGGCTGAGCTAGTGACAGACGCCCTGGTGATGGCGATCTGGCGGCGGGGACGTCCGCGTGAGCTGTTGCATCACTCGGATCGGGGCAGCCAATATACTTCCGAGCAATGCCAACGCTTGATGAGCGACTACGGCATCGTCTGCTCGCTCTCGCGCTCCGGCAATGTCTGGGACAACGCCGCCATGGAAAGCTTCTTCTCGACGCTCAAGACCGAGCGGACGGCGGACAAAACATACCGGACGCGCGATGAGGCCCGTGCCGACGTGTTCGATTACATCGAGCGGTTCTACAATCCAAGACGCAGGCATTCAACGCTGGGATACATCAGCCCGGTTGCCTACGAGGACAAGATGCGATTAGCTTAACTCAGTGTCCGCAGATCCGGGGGCAGCTCAAACCTCGTCACTCAACAGAAGCACGGCCAAGTGATATCGTAGGTCGCTATTGAAGTCACGAAGCAACCACTTCATGCTAAGTTTTGCTTCATAGGCCGCGAACCGTGCACCGCACGTCACGACACGGGAGTCGTTTTGGGTATGCCTGATGGCTGACGAGGCGCTCATCAGTGCAGCCGGCGAGAAGTTTGGGCCGAGGATGTCCATAGCACCGGCAGCAGCATCGTCGCCGTCGGTTGTTGCCGTTGTCGCTAGCATAGA
>JAYTQI010000178.1:0-4540 GCA_043746825.1 Hyphomicrobium sp.
AATGCCCGCCCGTCTCAGCGCTGCCCGTCTTGTGGTGATTTTCACGGCTGCTCTTTTTGCTGCCGCGCCTCTCGCTGCCCAGACCGCGCGCCGCGATGGCATTGCCGATCTTTTGCGCGAGGCCGGTCCAAATAGCACACAGCGCATTGCCGAGAGCAAACCAGACGCCAAACCTGTTGCACCTATCGCCGTGCCGGGAACCCAGAAAGATCCACGCGAAGGTGAGCAAGCCTATGAGCAAGCTAAGGCCTTGATGGCTGCGATTGACGCCGTGCTTAAAGATACTGCCGAAAACCGCGCCGATTTACCCAAGCTGCCGAGTAAAGACGATTATATTGTGCCGCCGTTCTGGCGCGAAACGAAGGAAGACCGTCAAGCCAAAGTGAGAGTGCTGCTCGATAGCGCGCTTGGCATTGTCACCGAAGTGCCGGTCGTTGACGTGCAGAAGAAGGTCGAAACCTTACGCAAGAACATCCGCGACATCGAAGACCAGACGGCGAAACTGAAGGAAAAGCAGGTCTCCGCCCCAAAAGACGCGACGCTGCCGGGCATCCTCACCGATACCGTTAGTTCGCTTCAGTCCGCCATAGCTGAGAATAACAAGCGCATTGAAGCCAACAGGGCAGAGATCAAGGCTGCGAAAACCGAGATTTCGGACGCCCTCAGGAAAGCCGGCGTAGAGCTTGCGCCCGAACAGGTCGATTTGCTCCTCGATAGCGTCTTGTCCGGCGATCTTGTCCGCCTTGTCGCTGTTTTCAATGCCGCAAAGCTCATCGACGGCCAGCTTGCCAAGCTGATCACCGCCAACGGCGACAATATGAACGCGGCGCGCAAATACTTCGCCATGCACGCGGCTCTTTTTGCCATGCTGGTGCAAGCTCAAGACTCGACCATTGCCAAGATCGACACGCAGTACCTGCCCAAGCTCGACGCCATCCTCGGTGATCTGAAGGCCGCCAAGGGCAAAACCGTCGAGCTTATGAAGGGCGACAACCGCCCAGATCAAAAGCGCGCGCTTGAGGCCAACCGCGACAGCCAGAAGGTAGCCGAGGACGCTGCTGCCGCTTACCGGCGCTATTTGCAGCAGCAGCGCGAACAGATTGCAAAAGCCCGCCTGAAAGCCACCCACGACTTGCGCATTGCCGACAATACCTTTGAGACGGTTGAAGCCAGCGTTCAGTTGCGCAATCTGATGCGCGAAAGCTCAGCCTCGTTCGAAGCTATCCAGCGGCTTGAAGCGCCGAGCTTTGATCAAATTTTTAAGAATGACGAGCTCCGGCGCGAGTTCGAGAACCTGACCCGCAAACTCGACGCTCCGTCGAGTTGAGGTCCGTGCGGCCTACCGCAACCAGATCGACGCTAAGCCGAGAAACGAAAAGAACCCAACCACGTCTGTGACGGTGGTTACAAACACCGTCGATGAGACGGCGGGGTCGAATTTCCACTTATTCAACGCAATCGGGATAAAGATGCCGGCCAACGCCGCTGCTAGCAAATTTACAATCATCGCCGCAGCGATGACGATGCCGAGACGGTCGTCATGGAACCAGAGATAGGTGATAGCCCCCATCAGAATGGCAAAAGCAACGCCGTTGAGCAGCCCAACCGCCGTCTCACGCAGCACCACGCGCACAACGTTAGCTGGAGTTAACTCACGCATAGCAAGGGCCCGCACCGCGACTGTCATGGTCTGCGTGCCAGCATTGCCGCCCATCGAGGCGACAATCGGCATCAAAATCGCGACAGCGACCATTTTCTCAATCGTCGCGCCAAACATCGAGATCACGAGAGAAGCCAAAATGGCGGTGCCGAGATTGACGAACAGCCACCAGAAACGCGGCGGGGCAATGGCCATGACGCTATCCGTCAAACGTTCATCACCGACGCCGCCCATGCGCTTCATGTCTTCATCGGCCTCGTCCTGAATGACTTCCACAACGTCATCGACCGTCACGACGCCAACGAGCCGGTTATTGGCGTCAACGACGGGTGCGGCCATTAGACCGTGGCGTTCAAACTGACGGGCCACCACTTCCTGGTTTTCAGTCGCGAGCACCATATGGCGGTCGGTATCCATGATTTTCTCAACCGAGACCTCGCGTTTGGTGCGCAGTAGCCGCGACAGGTCAATGGAACCAAGAACCCGGTAGCTCGGATCGACCACGAAGATCTCTGAGAAATGATCGGGCAGATCCACTGTCTCGCGCATGTGGTCGATGACGTGTCCAACCGTCCAGAATGGGGCCACCGCAACAAAATCCGCCTGCATGAGGCGGCCAGCGGTTTCTTCAGGGTATTCGAGATTTCGCTCAATTGCCTCACGGTCGCCGGAGGGAACTTGGGCCAGAATTTCCTGTTGGTCGCTTTCCTCAAGATTTTCGATGACGTAGGCGGCGTCATCGGTATCGAGTTCGGTGACCGCTTTCGCGAGCACACTGTTGGGCAGAGCTTCCGAAAGCTGATCGCGCACGGCTTCATCGAGATGCGAAAACACTTCGAAGTCGAACGCCGGCCCCAACGTCTGAATGAGGGCGACGCGCTCGTTCGGTGAGAGCAAGACAATGAGATCGGCGAGGTCGGGAATGTCGAGATCGTGAATCATGCCCGCAAGGGCCGATTTTTCATCTGAGGCCAGGACATCAGAAACCGACCGCACAAGCTCAGCGCTTGGGCCTTCGGGAGCCTCCTTTGCGGGCTCTATGTGACGGTCCTCAACCACGCTATGCATCCATGTCAAAGCCCATTCTGCGGTCACTGAGCGCTCTTGATTAAAGCCCAGCGCGGCCTAAATAAGCGTTTAGCGGTGATCTGCGTCAGGATGGCATCATTGTGTCGCTGTCCGACAACAGTGAAACCATTGTTTCGGCCTCATTCTATCGCCAATCTTTGGGCAAGATGGCGCATGAGTTAATAGGGATTCGTTGGCCCAAGGCCAAGCAAAGTTACAGGTCAGTTGAGAGTTTCTTCAAGGCCGGGTAACTAAGCCGTCATCACACGGAGTCAATGCTGAAGCAGCTAAAACTAGGTTCGAGCTTGTTAGTGGTGGTTGCATTTGCGGCCGCCCACTCAGCGTATGGCGAACCGGTTATTGATGCCTGCGTCACTAACCCCAATGTTCTTGGCCTTTCCCGCATCGTCGAAATCGATACCCAGGGCGGCCCGCAGTTCGGCTCTGGCCATTCCGCAAACGATTTTCTGGCCGACCACGAAGTCGTTCTGACCTTTGATGACGGTCCACTGCGGACTTTCACGCGGCCGGTCCTCAAGGCCCTCGCAGACCACTGCACCAAAGCAACTTTCTTTATGGTTGGCCGTATGGCGAACTCCGATCCTGCCATGGTCAAAGAGGTGGCGGCCCAGGGCCACACCGTCGCTTCGCACACATTTTCGCATCAAAACCTGAAGCCCATTGGATTGTTGAAAGGCCGTAAAGAGTTTGAAATGGGTATTTCGGCCGTTACAAAGGCCAAAGGCGGCCCCATCGCACCATTCTTCCGGTTCCCGTTTTTGAGTGAGAGCCGCCCCGTCATCGAGTACGCCAAGAGCCGCAATGTCGGTATTTTTTCGATCGACATCGACCCCAAGGACTTTCAGACCCGCAATGGCGACGAGGTGCACAGACGCGTCATGAGCCAATTAGCGATGCACAAGAAGGGCATCATTCTTCTGCACGATATCCAGCCCTCCACCGCCCACGCCTTGAAGGGGCTATTGGACGATTTGCACAAGAAGGGCTTCAAGGTCGTTCACATGGTGCCGAAGTCCCCCGTCGAAACAATCGCAAATTTCGATGGAGCAGCGCCTAAGGACGGCGACAGCAAGTCAGAGCCAAGCACCGCAATATCTGAACCAAAGCGCTCGGTCGAGCTGACGATGTCCCCCGCTGCCGCGGTGGTTGGCAAAAACGGCAAAGCTCTGGCAAAGGTAGCACCAGTTGCATCTCCCGCCTCAGAAACGCCTACTTCTGCACCTGACGCTCCTGAAGTTCTGCCTTGGAACGCTCAGGACGAAAAAAAACCGCCTGAAAGCGGGCAGAAGCCCAAACGCGTTAACAAGCCAAAGTCAGGCGATAGCTCCTGGCTCATGAATATCTTCGGCAATTGAAACTCTGAGCACAATCAGAAGCTGAGAGTTTCCCCTTGCTCATCCGACGCATCCCGCTTGCAGCAGACCGCGAATCCCAAGAGACATGGATCAATAGTTTGATCAAGCGGGGGAGCGCGCGTGCGCCGGAACGCCACTCATTTTTCAGGTTTTATTCTCTTCAACCTCATGCTGGCATTCACATCGCCCGCAAGCGCTGGAGAATGTGCAAATCCTGAACACGCAATGGGCGTTGCCCGCACCGTCGAGATCGACACCAAAGCCGGACCCATTTTCGGGGCTTATACCAAGCAAGACCACGAGCCGTCGTTCCTGCGCCCAAAAGAAATTGTGCTGACATTTGATGATGGGCCTATGCCCTGGATCACCAAGTCGATCCTCGATACCCTCGACAAGTTCTGCACCAAAGCGACATTCTTTTCGGTCGGCAAGATGG
>JAYTQI010000179.1:0-4539 GCA_043746825.1 Hyphomicrobium sp.
GGAGATCAAACGTCACTACCGCGAGCTAGTGCGCACGCATCATCCAGATGCTCTTGTGGCCAAAGGTGTTCCGCCGGAGTTTCTGGCAGCGGCGCAACGCCGGCTGGCGGCTATCAATGCCGCCTATGACGCGATCCTAGCCGAGCGCGGTCAAAAAGCGGAGCAGTCGCTGGAGCGCACACCTTGAGCTTCAAGCCGGATAGCCGCCTCGTGACCCGCGTCCATCGTGCCGCCAACGCCGAGACGCGCCGTGATGGCGGCATGCCCTCGCTGCTCATTTTGCACTACACCGGCATGAGTTCCGCCGAAAAAGCCATCGACTGGCTGTCGCGGCCAGATAGCGGCGTCTCGTGCCATTACGTCATCGACGATGCCGGGCATATCACGCAACTTGTGCCCGAATGCTTGCGGGCCTGGCACGCGGGCGTATCGAGCTGGCATGGCAAGACCGATATCAACTCACGCTCGATTGGGATTGAAATCCATAACCCCGGCCACCAGCATGGCTACCCGGATTTTCCGCGCGCCCAAATGCAAGCGGTAATCGATTTATCGCGCGATATCATGACGCGTCATGGGATGCGGCCTGAAAGCGTTTTGGCCCATTCCGACATTGCGCCAGAGCGCAAAATCGATCCTGGCGAAAAATTCAACTGGGCGCTTCTCGCGCGGGAAGGACTTGGCCATTGGGTCAAGCCATCGCCCTTGCGCGAGGGCGAAGCGGGCTTGGGCCCAGGATCGCGCGGTGACGTGGTCGAAAGGGCGCAGAAGCTACTGGCTCAATATGGCTACGACGTTGCCCAGACTGGCGAACTCGACGCGAAGATGGCAAAAGTCCTCCGCGCTTTCCAATTGCATTTCCGTCCCCAGAAATGCGACGGCCGCCTTGATCATTCAACACTGCGCACGCTCGAACGGCTCGTTGCTGCATGTGCCGGGTTGCACAGCGTATAAACGCGAGTTGTGCAGCACTATCCGACCAACGTCTGATCTCCAACGCAGGCTTGCTTTGAGGCCTGTATACAAGCACTATTGCTAGTGCGGGACTAGGGCAAGGTCATCAACAACATGAAGACAGGTGAGCGCCTTAAATCCGACTCCGTGACGGTCAAGGCGGCGGAGAGTCCGGGAGACAGCTACGAAGAACTCCCCTACATTTCCATGCCGATTCACTATACATGCCCTGCTGCACTCGCAGGCCTTGCAGCGCTTTATGGTTTGGACGCGCCAGCTCCCGAAACCGCCAGCGTGTTGGAACTTGGCTGCGCCGGTGGCGGCAATATCATGCCTCTTGCCGCCCATTTTCCTAAAGCAACGTTTATTGGCATCGATATTTCCGAGGCCCATGTGCGCACTGCCCGCAGCCGCATTGAAGGCCTGGGATTGAAGAACATCGAAATCCGCAAAGGCGATGTTGCTAAGCTGCGTTTCACAAAGGAAAAATTCGACTACATCATCTGTCATGGTGTGTTCAGTTGGGTATCAAAAACAGCCCAAAAGGCCATCCTCAAGATCTGCACCGAGCGGCTGACTAAAAACGGCTTGGCCACAATCAGCTACAATGTTTTCCCGGGCTGGCATCTGCGCAATGTCGTGCGTGATTTGGCGTTGTTTCATAGCAAGCAATCTGATGCGCCCAAGGTTCGTGCCGATCAGGTTCGCAGAATTCTCAAAGATTTGGCTTCGACTGTCAGTGAAGCCGATCCTTATGGGCTGGTTATAGCGCACGAAGCCAAGCGCATCGCTGGCTTACCATCGTCGTACATCCTCGGCGAATTTCTGGCGGCTGATAACATGCCCTACTATTTCGAAGAGTTTGTGGAGATGGCGGCAGCCCACCGCTTGAGTTACGTATGCGAGGGCGACCTTGCGGCATCGACGCCAGAGAATGTTTCCGCGAAGGCCGCACCGCGCATTGCAGGCTTGGCGGGGGACGACCCAATCATAGCGCAGCAGTATCTCGACTTTTACACCGGACGGACATTCCGGCGCTCCGTGTTGATGCGGTCGCAGCGCGCCAAGGATGTGCGCGCGACGCCGGCGGCAGACCGGCTGCGCAACTTGAGCATTTCAGCAACGCTCAAAGCGGATGCAGGTGAAAGTTCTGAAGCTGTCTCGGCTTTCAAAGACGAGCGTGCACGCACCGTCAAAGCCAAAGACCCTGCGGTGCGCCTGGCCTTGGCGCGCCTTGCTGACGCCTATCCGTCGATGTTGACGTTAAATGAAATGCTGGCACCGCTGGGCCCACTCAACCCGCCGCGCGATGCCGCCTCAGAAGCCCGGGTCTTGGAAGTTTTGTTCAAACTGCTTGCCAGCGGCCGTGCCAACGTTTCAGCGGTCCCGCTGCGTGTTGGACGTATTGATCAAGCGAAGCCGAAAGTTTGGGATGTCGCACGGGCAGAAGCTGCAACTGGACAGCCCTGGGTCACCAGCCTCACCCATCATGCCGTGGCTCTCAATCGCGGCTTATCGTTTTTGATTCCGTTTATCGACGGTACGCGCGACCGGCAGGGCATCGTCAACCAACTTAGCGTTGGCGTGCAAACGGGCAAGGTCAAGGTCGCAGATTTTATTTCCGGCAAAGCAGGCCCTAACGCCAAAGTGCCAGCGCTGGCGGACCTCGCCTTGCGCTCGCTCGCGTATCTCGCGGTCAACGGGTTGTTGGAAGCGAACGGTAAGTAGAAGCGATTTCTATCGCGCGCACCTGTTCCGCATGGAACTGCGGTAGAGGGGTATTGCGCTCAAGGTGGGCGCCATCACCCACTCATGGAGATGGCCATGCTGAACCTGTCCGCCGTTATCGTTATCCGCACCAGCCTTGCAGCCGCGCTCTCCCTCACGGCCCTGGCTATGCCACAAGCCCCTGCCAACGCCTACAGCCTGCGGGTCAAGATGGCGTGCGCGACGGACTACTACGCCTTTTGCAGCCAGCACGGACTTGAGAGCCAAGGCTTACGCCAGTGCATGAACGTCAACGGGCCAAAGCTGACAACGCCCTGCATCAAGGCACTTGTCGCAGACGGCGAAGTCTCGCAATCGGAAGTCTCCCACCGCGCTGCAGCCGCAGGCCGGGCACTCTAGAACGCAACCCGGTCGCCGCCTTTGAGGGCTAAAATCTCGCGCGCATCATCAGGTGTGGCGATCTCGAGCCCCAGGCCCTCAAGGATCTGGCGCACGATTTTGACTTGCTCTGCATTCGAAGTGGCGAGGCGCCCCGGCCCCGCCCACAAACTGTCTTCAAGACCAACGCGGACATTGCCGCCCATTGCTGCCGCCTGCGCCGAAATCCGCATCTGATTGCTGCCAGCCCCCAGCACTGACCAGTGATAGTCTTTGCCAAACAACCGGTCTGCTGTTCTTTTCATATGGATGACGTCTTCCGGGTGGCCCGCGATGCCGCCCAAAATCCCAAACACCGATTGGACAAAAAACGGCGGCTTAACGA
Source organism: Hyphomicrobium sp. (assembly GCA_043746825.1). GTDB lineage: Bacteria > Pseudomonadota > Alphaproteobacteria > Rhizobiales > Hyphomicrobiaceae > Hyphomicrobium_B. Next base: position 3,446 of record JAYTQI010000179.1, read on the forward strand.
GACCGCGTTCAACGAAATGCGCCAGCGTATAAAGATGGCCGATATCGTAGCACTCGATCTCAAAGCGTGTGCCATTCTCGGCGCACGTCGTCAGAATATATTCGATATCGGCGAAGGTATTCTTGAAAAATCCGGCGCGCGTACCTTCGAGATACGGCCGCTCCCAGCCGTGTTTGAATTCTTTTTGGCGCTTAAGCATCGGAAACAACCCGAAGTTCATTGTCCCCATATTGAGACTGGCGATCTCGGGCTTGAAATGCGCCGACGGCTTGACGCGTTCCTCAATCGCCATATTCGGCGCGCCACCGGTGGTGATGTTCACCACCACGTTGGAACGCTGCTTGATTACTTTTAAAAATGGCGCAAACGCTTCGGGTGATTGATCCGGCCGCCCGTCCTTAGGGTTACGCGCATGCAAATGCACAATCGCCGCGCCCGCTTCCGCCGCGCCAATCGCATTCGCCGCAATCTCTTCGGCGGTCACCGGCAAATGCGGCGACATCGACGGCGTGTGGATTGAGCCCGTGACAGCGCAAGTGATGATGACTTTTCGGGCGGTGGCCATGTATTTACTCTCCAAATTGCACAACGTTTACGCACGCTAAAGTGTGATCTTCGCTTTGCGCAATTGTGCGATGCATCAATAGCATTGGCAGACATTTGAAATTGTGCATTCTTACTAATACGGAAGTCTTGGCTGGCGAATCAGGGCACACTGTGCTGGCCGGTCGCGTCTGTTAGACTGTCGCGAGAACATAACTAAGACTGGAGACCACAACGACGAAGGCCCGGATTGGGCTCAAAAATAAAATCGCTAGGGAGGCGTCACCCTTGATAATCATCATCTCGGAGATCGCCGCAGATGCCTGCAAATTCGATTTCAAGTCTCGCGCCTCAGTTGGCCCGCTTAAGTATGATGGCCGCCTTGAGCTTTGCACTCAGCAACCCCGCCCATTCCGGTGAATTGGCTGGGGGATTGGGAAGCTGCCCCGGCGTCGAAGCCGTTGAGGCCAACCTGACAGAGGCGAGTTCGTCGGGCTATTTTATCCCGGGCCTGAAACTGATCGTCCTCAACCGCCCGCTTCTCAAGGACG
>JAYTQI010000180.1:0-4530 GCA_043746825.1 Hyphomicrobium sp.
GTTTCATCTCGATTTCGTGAGATTACACCACGGAACAGCGGCGGGGATAACTTAGACGGGAAGCAATATCTCGCCTTTGCCAATGGTTGCCAGATCGCCACCGATTTTGTGGGCGAAATTGCCGAAGGGCTTGGGGGCTAGGTCGCCGAGCGTATCGCGCAGGTATTTGGCTAGAATTTGTAGGATCACGAGGTCGTGATTACCGCAATCGGCGAACGTCGGCAGCAAGCGCTCAACGCGCTGGGCGATGAGCGTGCCCCGCCGCATCATGAAGCCGGGGTCGGGGCCAAGATTGCCTTCCGCCCAAATGGTGCCGCCAACCATACGTGTGCCAGTGCCAACGCCGGTATTGCCTTTGACGATGACGGTGCCGCGGCGCATTTTATCGCCCGCCCTAGCGCCGATGTTGCCGCCAACGACGACCGTACCGCCGGCCATGCCAAAGCGATCACCCGTGGTGATGCCGCCGAGATTGTCGCCCGCGTTGCCCGCGACGTGGATCAGGCCACCGGTTGCGCCAGACGCTAAATAGTTGCCAGCGTTGCCGTGGATCTCAAGTTTGCCGCCGGACATTTTGCGGCCGGCGTAGCCGCCAACGTTACCAACAATGCGGAGGGTGCCGCTGCATAGACCAGCGCCCGCAAAATCCAGCGCTGCGCCATTACCTTCAATGGTGAGGGTGTCGCCAGACGTGCCGGAGATATCGAAGGCGTCGCCAACGCTCATGGCATGTTTGTCCATGCCAACTTTGAGATTGGCGATCTCGTGCGCTGACAACTTGGCGAGTTTGGCGGGCGTCAGCTCAGAGAGATTGAGCCGCTCGGTGGCGGGAGCTTTGAGGCGAAGGGTCAAGCCTTCTTTGGCAGGAGTCTGTCCGCTCATGAGATCAGATCCTTCAGGTGATAGTGGTGGGGACCGAGCTTGCCACCGTAGTTGCCAGCCGATACCCGCGTCACGCCTTTGGCGGTGCCAATACCGGTGACGGCGTTAAGACCAGCGCGCATGGCATCGGCGACAGACTTAGACGTCAGACCGTCGATGACGATTTCGAGCACCGAGAGGGTGCCTGCCGCCAGTTCGCTCTTAGTGACGCCGCGCAGCGTCGGACAGAACGCATCGTTGGTGGAGGCGAACATGCCTTTGTACTTGGTGCCAACCTTTGAGCCTGAGCGCACGATGCCGCCAGGAAATGGCGTAATGACGTCGTTGATCTTGGCAATGGCGGCAACGGCGGCTTCGGTGGTTTCCAGAAGTCCGGCGCGGTCGCGGCCGATGATCAGCAAGTTGCCGCCGCCAACGGCGTCTGATGTAATGCCGGTGGTTTCTTCGATGACGAACTCGCCATCCATAACGGGCACGCGCCAGAACCGGCGGTTGCCCAGTTTCTTGGCGGTTTGAAAGCCGTCGCCGAAAAAGCGCGGGCCTTGGCCGAGGCCGATTTTTTTGTCGGCTTCGAGACCGGCGTAGCAGGCCGAGCCGGGGCTGGTGAGCACGCACTGGCCGACGCGGTTTTTGACTTGCGGGATGAGAGCGTCGGGCGAAAACCCGAACATCAAGACCCGCACGCCGGGGCGGCCGTCGGGTGTTTCGTCTGGTGAGAGTTCGCGATCAATACCACATTCCGCGCCGCAGCCGATGACCGAGGTGCCGAAGCCGGTTGCGACTTCGGCGGCAATGCGGGCCCATTTCATGCTGTCGGCGGTGATGATGATGCCGGTGCCGCTCATGCCGAAGGCTTCAGCGAATGTGTCGTCGACTTGAATGCCGTTGACGGTTTTGCCCGGCCCGGCTTGGTTTGACGTGCTCTCGCTCATATCGTGCGCACCCCTGTTGGCTGCACGATAATATGGCCGCGGCCGTGGTCGATGATCTCATCGTCGGACAAGCGGAAGTTATCCATCCGCACGGTGTGATAATCCTCGAAGTAGCTCTTCAAGGATTTTTCAATCGCGCGGTCATAGCTTGGCCGGGCGACGTGGGTTGCGCCATTGACGACCTTGATGATCCGGCCATTGCGCACGATCAGCTCGCCGTTCTTGAATACGAACTCGGGCTTTTCGAACATGGCTTCGCGATTGGGATTGTCTTCATAGACCGTGATATCGGCATTGGCGCCAACGCCCAAATGGCCGCGATCTTTAAGGCCAAGGCTTTTCGCCGGACCCGCGCGGGTCATGATAGCGATTTCATTCATCGTGTATTCGCGATCAATCGAAGCCAGCGTTGAATACTTCAGCGCATCCGGGTTGATCTTGGCCATCATGTCTTTGCGGAAAGTCCTGTCCATCAACAGCCGAATCATGTGCGGATACCAGTAGAACGGCCCGCCGTTGGGATGATCGGTGGTCAGGAAGACGCGCCAAGGATCGTTGACGAGCAGGAACAGCTCGAGCCCAATGGCCCATTGCAGGGCGTTGACGAAACTCTTGTCGCGATACTTGAACGGCACGACGCCGCAACCGGCATCGCACTCGATGTCCATGACGACCCACTTCTTGGGATCAGCCGAGCGGGTATTGACGAACTGGCGCATGCTGTCGCCCGATGCCGTGCAGGTTTGTCCGAACATGACCTGACCAATGTCAATCGAGACGTTTTTGTGGGCGTTGACGGCCTCGGCAATGCGGGCGGCGCCGGAGGAAAACTTCATATCACCTTCGGTCGCGTAGCTATGGAATTGAATGTGGGTAAGGTGGATCGGCAAGCCTTGCGAGCCGCGAATGGTGTCGAGTGTGGTTTCAACGCCGCCAGGAACGCCGAGGTTGCAGCCGTGAATGTGAATCGGGTGGGTGACGCCAAGCTCTTGCAGGCCGCGCGCGAGATTTAAAATAATGTCGCGCGGGGTGACGCCGTAGTGGACGTGCTTCTCATCGAGATCAAGCTTGCGCTGATTGAACTTGAAAGCTGAAATCCCGCCAGGATTGACGACCTTGACTGCAATGGCTTGGGCCGCATGCATGGTCCAGGCGATGTAGTCTTTGATGGCGGCGAAATCTTTTTTGCCCGACAACTGGCGCAGGAAATAATCGTCCGAGCCCAGCATCACGAACGCGCCTTTGTCGATCATCGGCGTGTCGCCCATTTCCATGTGGGCTTGCCGCGCGTTGGCGGGCAGCATCGCGGGCTCGAAGGCGGCGGTGTAGCCCATCTCGGCGTAGCGGTAACCGCATTCCATGGTCGAGGGAATGGCGTGGCCGCAGCCGGAGCGCTTTAAGTCTGTGCGTTCTTTTTCATGGCCAAGATGATCTTCCGGCATCAGCATGCGGGCGATGGTGACTTTGCCGCCGCCGATGTGCGAATGCGGGTCGATGCCGCCTGCCATCACGACCCGGCCGTGCAGGGGATATTCTTGTCCGACCTTGGTGCCCGGCGCCGGGTTCACGATGCGGCCATTCTCGACGAAAATATCCCGTACCTCGCCGTCAACCCCGTTCATGGGATCGTGGACTTTGCCGCCGGTCAATTTGATGAGCATCGTTTTTTTCTCGAAGGGTTCTTAAAGAGCGTGTTCGATTTGGGCGATAATGTCAGCGGCGCGGGGCAAGTTTGAGCGCCCGAGATTGCGCAGCGGCAGCGACACCACGTTATCGCAACGCACGATCAGGCCTGCGTGATCGGCGCCGGGTGTGCCGACCGGAATGAAAACGGCGGGTGTTTTCGAGAGCTTCAAGCCGGGTGTGCCAAGCACGATCATCGGCACATCGGTGTCGGGTGGGATGAGATCGGGCGTGTAAGAGGCTACCCAAAGCAGCAAATCGCTTTCCTTGTTGGCGAGCAGCCGGGCCATGGCATAGCGCTCGGTGTCGTAATCCGGTTTGCCACTGGCGAAGGACACGCGCAGCGGATAGCCCGATTGCCAGGCGCAAACAGCGCCAGCGGAGACTGCGCCCTCGTTGCCGCCAAGCGAGAGGCCGGCGAAGCGCGAGGTGAGATTGATGTCCTTGACGAACTCAGCCGCCGCTTGAACCGTCAAGTCGGCGTTGGGGAAGGCCAGACTCGGCGGGGCCCAGACCATAACGCCGTAGGTGGATTTCGTGCAGCGCTCGACGAGGGCTTCGACATCGGCGCGTTTTAAGCCGCCAATACTGTCACCTGAAACGGGCAGGCCTTTGGCCAGCGCCCGCATACTGGTGAGAATTTCGCCGATCCGCTCACCCTTGCAGGGCAGTGAAATCACTTCTCCAATGCGCGGGCCAACAGCTGCGGATTGATCGAGACCTTCGCCGAGAAAAACGACGGTGCGCTTCGGCGGTGCGTCCGAGAACATCGATTTTTCATTGCACACTACGCGCTCGAAAAAGCGCGGATGCAGTTTGTGCAGGTCGCTGCCAATGATCACGAACAGGTCTGCACGATTGCGGGCTTCGGTCAGGGTGGTCATGACCCAGCCACCGGATTGCAGAACCCGGAAATTGCGGTATTGGCCTTCGCTCAGGGCGTGATCGACGACGCCGCCGGCGTGGTCGGCAATCGACATGACGGCGCGCATGCCTTCGACATCGGTGCCAAGGCCGCCGAAGATCGGCAGGC
>JAYTQI010000181.1:0-10477 GCA_043746825.1 Hyphomicrobium sp.
CGGAAGCCATTGACCTGGGCCCAGCCTGTAATCCCCGGCTTTACGTTCAAGCGGCGCGGATACATGGCGATACGCTTCTCGAAGAAACGATCGTGGGCGACGGCGTGCGGGCGCGGGCCGACAAGCGACATCTCACCCTTCAGAACATTGAAGAGCTGCGGCAGCTCATCAAGCGAGAGCTTGCGTAATAGCCGTCCAACCCCCGTGACGCGCATATCGCTCTGCGTCGCCTGGCGCACGACATCACCATCGTCGAGCGTTGTCATGGTGCGGAATTTCCAGATCGCAAACTCTTCCATGTTGTAGCCACGGCGGCGTTGCCGGAAGAAGACGGGACCCGGGCTATCCCGTTTGATGAGAAATGCGATGGCTGCAAACAGCGGGCTTAAGAATATGAGGGCTAATCCAGCCAGCACGATGTCGAATGCGCGTTTGGTCAGGGCACCAAACGGCCCAAGCGGTTCGCGCGTCAATGACAAGGTTGTGGCGCGTCCAAATCTGGCGACGCGGGCATCTTTAAAACGGCCGATCAAGCCACCAGCACCGAGATGAATGACGACAGGCAACAAACTGAAGGCTGCAATGGCCTTTTCGATGAATTCGGCATGTGACCACGCACTCGAGATCACGACATCCTCAATGCCAAGGGCGCGGGCATTGCCAACCGCTGTTTCAAGATGCGCGGCAACTTCTGCTTCGGACAGACTTGTCGCGGGTAACGCAACACGGGCCGCAACATGCACGCTGGCCGCACCATCCACGACGTCGCGCTCAAGGCGTGCGATCTCTTCTTCTGTGCCCACGATCATGAGGCGGCGGCGCATGACGAGGCCACGCTCAATCAATGTGCTGAGGCCGCGATGAAGAACCGTATTGAGGGCAATCGCTGAAATCAGACCGGTAGCGTAAAATAGCACTAGCCAGCCGCGCGAGAATAATGCCGTGCTTTTGGTCAGAAAGCCGATCACCGCAAGCCCGGCAAACGCCATATTCCAGACCAGGAAGAGGCGGCCATTGCTGCGGCGGCCCTCAAGCAGATTTTCAATGCCGTACTCGTCGCGGACCAGAAAGCAAAGGCCATAGCCAAGCCCGGCGAGACTGCCAACGGCGGCGTAGTTTTCGATGACACCTTCTTCGCCATACACCGCAACGTGATAGCCAATGCCCGTCGCCAGCGCGACCAGCACTATGGTGATCAGTTCGCCGAGAAAGGCAGCACCCGCGAAGCCAGTGCTCGACAGCGCAAACCGCGAACGCGGCGGGGAGATCAACGAATTGACCTCAATCTCACTTGCCCGATTGAACACGACGCAAACACCCGTAGGAATGACGATTGGCAGTGGCAGGGCGTTAACCGGTATTAGAACTGCCCCGGCAATTCATTACACATATTTTTGAATTCCTAGTGTGACGAAGTGCTCCCTAAGTTAAAACACAGCAATCGCGAAAGACTGTTTGTCTCCGCGAGATGGTATATCGGCCGTCTGGCACCTTTGCAGGACTTTAAGGTGATGATGGGGAGACCCTCAAAGCGGCACACGTTTGATTTCCAAAATTCTAACCCGCCCATCGTCAGGGCACAGCTTTTGCACAGCCGGCTTAGCCCTAAGAATATCTTGACTTTAACCAGGCTCTTGCGGGGCTGATCAGCCGGTCACAGGCTGGCCATCCGTCCACTTCTAGAACGTTCCGGGACCAGAATGATACAGTCCGCCTCGCGGTTTAGCGCCATTTCCTCGCCGCAGCTCTCAAGACATCAGGTTTCTACTATGAGTTCGCGTAACACAAATATGACGGGGGATGCCGCCTCCAAGGAAACGTACCGCCAACGTCTGGGCGACACAAACCTGGACGGGCTGCTTCATATCCTCAGGCGCAACTTCTGGAAAATCCTGCTGGCGACGCTGGCGTCGCTGGGATTAGCACTTACCTATCTGGCACTTGCCACACCCCTTTACACGACAACGGCGTCTCTGTTCGTCGATCCACGAACCCGCAAAGTGGTGTCGGAAGAGGTTATTCAAGGCGGCTTTGGCTCCGATTTGGCGCTTGTAGAAAGCCAGGTCTCAATCGTCACCTCGGACGCCGTCTTGCGGCGCGTCGTCGATAAGTTGAATCTCACTGCTGATCCCGAATATGCGCCCGCTGTCGGCCAAGGCATACTGTCGCGCATCAAAAGCGTGATCGTGGCCCGCCCGGCTGACCCGGACAAGACTGTCCAGGCTCTAACCTCGCTTGCCCAATCCATCAAGGTCAAACGCGCCCAGAAGACCTACGTCGTTGAAATTGACGTGACCGCTTCATCTGCCCCAAAGGCCGCACAGGTCGCGGAGGCTGTGGTGGAAGCCTATCTGGCCGACCAGACTGCGGCCAAGGCGTCTGAAGCTAAGCGCGCCAACGCTTTGATCGATGCCCGTCTCGGCGAACTCAGGGAACAGGTGCGCCGGGCTGAAACCCGCGTTGACGAATTCCGCAAAGCCAACAAAATCCTCTCTGCGGATGGCGGCATTGTCACCGAACAGCAGCTGTCCAAACTCAGCAGCGAACTCGCAACAACGCGGGCTGTGGCGGCTGAAAACAAGGCCCGCCAGGACCAGATTGCGACGGCCCTCAAGCAGGGCGTGAGCCCCGAAACATTGCCCGACGCTGTTCGCTCGGGCCTCATCCAGAAACTGCGTGAGCAGTACGCCCAGGTTGCCCGGCGCGAAGCCTCGCTTTCCTCTCAGTTGCAGGGCCGCCATCCCGTCTTAATCGACGTGCGCTCGCAGCTTGCCGAGGTCAAGGCGCAGATCAACGCCGAATTGAAGCGGATCGAAACGGTCGCCAAGAGCGACTACCAAGTCGCGTCCAATCGCGAGAAAGATATTTCCGCGCAGTTTGAGCAGGCCAAGCAAGAGGTGACCCTCTCGAATACCGCTCAGATCAAACTACGGGAACTTGATCAGGAAGTTGCGGCAAGCCGCGAACTTTTGAAACTGTTTCTGGCCCGCGCCAAGGAAACCCAGGAGCAGGTCAATACCTCAACCCCCGATGCCCGCGTGATCACGCCGCCAGCTATCCCAGCCAGGCCGTCAAAGCCGGTTTCGTGGATGGTGCTGGCGCTTGGGCTTGTTGGCGGCTTAGGCCTTGGGCTGGCAAGTGCACTGATCTCCGATCACTTCGATAAGTCAGTGCGGGCACCCGTCGATCTCGCCTATCAAACAGGCATCTCTCCGGTCTTCTCCATACCCGCGCTCAAGAGCGGGTCGTCGTTGACTGCAAAAATGGGCCGCTCGAGAGGCGGAATCCCGCGCATTGAAGCATCGCAATTCAGCGATCTCCTCACTGCGATCTCCGATACCAAAGGCCACAACGAGTCTGGTTACCGGCAAAGCGTGCTGCGTCTGCTGAGCAAGCTGAAAAGTCATCAGCGGCCAGGGCGGCCGCACACGGTGATGTTCGTCTCAGCAACACAAGGCGCAGGCAACTCGGCGACGACGCTGGCGGTTGCTTATGCGGCCGCGATGGCTGGAGAGCGCGTCCTGCTTGTTGACGCCACATCGACGAACCCGGAACTCTCAACACTCTTTGCGACGACACTCAAGCCAACCAACATCGTTGTTCTCGATAACAAGGAGCATCTCGCGAGCATCACGACGCGGGACCTGCGCTCAGGTCTTGCATTCCTGCCCATCGCGCTCGCGGATCTCAGAACGCTGAAAAACCAGCAGCGCCGCCGCCTAGTTGCGGGTCTCAACAGCCTGAGCCAAGGCTATGACATGATCTTCATCGACGCTGGCGCCGTGCTCGATGACGAGGCGGCGACGTGCTTGCTGCCCGCTGCCGACCAAGTGATGGTTGTCACCAGGGCTGGCGTCACCAACCGGCCGGATCTTGGGCAAATGATGGAAGTGCTGGAAAGCGCCCGCGACCGCATCACAGGCGCGGTCATGACCATGACCAAAGACCAAGCCTAATTCAATTGCGGCTAGCGGCTGAGGGTCGCGGCTAGCTGAGGTGCGCCTGGAAACACCTGCGCGCACCTCACTCCCTGCCATCGCCACTGTCTTTTTGAGATTTACCCTATCACCCCAATCTCAAGCGCCGGTCAGCTCAAGGCATGGATATTGCTGACATTTGAAGCCTGTGGCCTGGGTCGCAGCCGCTTCGTTTGCTTGACATCCCCATTTGGGACAGGAGCAAGCCGAGGCGCGCTGTTCGCACACGAGCTATGCGGCCTTAAGCCAAAAAGCCGTTTGGGTTTGAAGATAAATGCGTCTAAACAGGCGTAGCGCCAATGCCCACAGGGACAGGGTGCCGCCAAAAAAAGTGAGTAGCGTAATGGTGAGTTCTCAAACACCGGCATTAGCCAAGGTCGATGGCTGGGGCATTTCTGCGCCCGACTTAGCCAGCACAGTGGCCAGCATCATGAGCGCCGCAAAAGCTGGCGGGCCTTTCTCGGTATTCACGCTCAATCTCGACCATCTCGTCAAGCTCCGGCGCAACGCCGCATTCCGCGCCGCCTACGCAAACGCCAGCATTGTCACTGCTGATGGCGCGCCCGTCGCATGGCTTGCAAAATTCCAAAATAAAAACATCGAACGCACAACAGGCGCCGATCTCTTGGCCCCGCTCGCTGAAGCCGCAGCCGAAGCACACCTAGCCGTTTTCCTGTTTGGCTCATCTGCTGGTGTTATGGCGCGCGCTGGCCGCGATCTCGGTGAGCGCACCGAAGGGCGGCTCGATATTGCTGGCACCCTCGCACCTTCGGAAGCCTTCGATCCCGAAGGTTCTGAAGCCGATCTAGCGATTGAAAAAATTCGTCTATCTGGCGCCAAGCTTTGCTTCATTGCCTTAGGCGCTCCTAAGCAGGAAATATTCGCAGACCGTGCCCGCACCAAAGGATTAGATTGTGGCATGATCTGCATTGGGGCATCGCTCGATTTTATCGCGGGCACGCAAATCCGGGCCCCTCAAATCATGCGCAATAATGGTTTCGAGTGGGTCTGGCGGCTTGCAACGAACCCGCGACGCTTAGTCCGCCGCTACGCTGAATGCGCCGCGCTGTTCTTTGACTTGATACTCATCGAGCCGCTCAAAGAGCGTGTGACACGCATCAAGGCTTGACCAGCGGAATGCCCGCCTGGGATTCCAACTGCATCGCCATCAACCGCCTCGTTGAGAGGGCGCGCAAGAAGGTCAAAAATGCCGGCTAAGCTCCTATTCTACACGCATGGACTTGTCGATGGTGGCGCGGAGCGTTTGTGGTCGTGTTTGGCATCTGCCATGAAAGCGCGCGGCCACGAGGTCGTGTTCGTGCAGGATTTCGAGGCTGATGAAAACCGCGCCAACCTCGACTCCTCCATCCCCCTTTACACGCTTGGACGTGGCCACTTCCGCGCCATCAAAGTTCTGGCCGATGTCCTGCGCCGCGAGCGCCCCGACGTGTCACTTTCAGCGGTTGCTGGCTGCAACACCAAAATTTTGGCCGCCAAAGCCCTATCCCGCGTGCCGATGAAGACCATCATCACCTATCACGGCTTCAACGAGTGGGAGACGGGACTGGCCAGCCACGCGACGTACCTCGGCCTGCCGGTTCTCAGCTCCATTTCAGACCGGACCGTTGCGGTCTCAAGCGGCTTGCGTGATGAGCTCATCAAGAGATGGGGGGCGCGCTCAGGAAAAATCGTCTCGATCCTCAATCCGGTGTTTTTCCCCTCCGATGCGCCAGTGCCAACAGAGGTAGAGCTGAAAGCCCGGCCTGAAGTCATTCTTGCGGTCGGCCGCTTGGTCAAGGAAAAGAGCTTCGTCACTTTGATCAGGGCCTTTGCGCGCCTCAACCGCCCCAGCGCCCGGCTTGTTATTCTTGGCAAGGGTGTGGAGCAGGACAAGATCGACGCTGAAATCGAAAAGCTCGGCCTGCAAGACCGGGTGAGCATGCCGGGCTACAGTGAAAAGCCTTGGTCGTATTATGCGAGCGCCAAGTGCTTCGTGTTGTCATCCAACAGCGAACCGTTTGGCAATGTCGTTGTCGAGGCCATGGCCTATGGATTACCCGTTGTTGCAACCGACTGCGCCGGGCCACAGGAAATTCTCAATCACGGCGAATTCGGACGCATCGTCGCCATCGACGACGAGCAGCAGCTTGCTGACGCCATCAACCAAACTCTTGACGATCCCGGCGATCCAGCATTGCGGCGTAAACGCGCTGATGAATTCTCTTTCGATGTTCGCGTGCCTGCTTACGAAGCGCTCATCGCAGAGGTGCTGGGCCATACGCGCGACGCTGGCGGCGCCAAGGCGCCGGGGATCAGCCGCCGCCCCAGCGCCGCTTCGTAAAGAGGACGCGGCCATGGCACCGCTTAAGCGCAAACCAACCAGGGTCTACCTCGATCTGACGCACCTTGGCCGTCACGTCACAGGCATTGAGCGCGTCTCGATTGAACAATTCGAGAAGGTCTGTTTTGATGACGCTGACGTGATGCCGGTGCGCTCATCGGGCATTGCCGCGATGATTTTCCGCCAGCAAGTCTTGCTGCCTTGGCTTGCGATGACCCACCCCAAAGCCCTCTTCGTTTTTCCAGGCTTCCCGCCATCGCCGTTGTTCACGCTTTTTCGCCGCCGCGCTATTCTCTACGTCCACGATACCTTCCTGATCACGCGCAAGCAGGATTTGGGCTTGAAGGCGCGCCTTTACATGGCGCCCTCGTTTGCGTTGGCCGTGCGCACCTTCAAAAATTTCTTCGTCAACTCCGAGAAGACCAAAGCTGACCTTCAGGTACATGCGCGCTCTGATGCTCATATCCGCCTCTATCGCCCCAGCGTCGACAATGTTTTCAAACTTGAGGCCACGAGCCGCACCAATCGTGACGATGCCGCCCGGCCTCTGAAACTCGTCAGCCTTGGCACGGTTGAACCGCGGAAAAACTATGCGGCGGCCCTCGCCATTCTCGACACCCTGCGCACGTGCCATGATCCAGCGGCAGAACTCCACATTGTTGGCCGCGCCGGATGGGGGCCGGTCTCCGAGCTTGTAAAATCACACTCTGGCGTCACCGTGCACGGCTACCTTGCCGAAGCCGATGTGCGCCGCGTCATGGCCAATGCCGACGTTTACCTCTGCACCTCGCATGACGAAGGGCTTGGCCTGCCGTTGCTCGAAGCGCAATACGGCGGCTTGCCTGTTGTTGCGCCGGATAAGCCAGTGTTCCGCGAGGTCCTGGCAACGTCGGGTACGTTCATCGACCCAGCAGTCCCAGATCAAGCTGCCGCGACAATTGCAGCTTTGATCTCAAAAGCTGGATGGCGGCGCGCTGCGTCCCAGGCGGCACTCGACAATGCCGGGCGCTGGAATGATTTGGCCGCTTCCGATCTCGAAGAGGCGCGGCGGATATTTATAGATATGGATTCGCTCGCCAGCGCCGGGCCGCTGACCCCAGCCCGCGCCGGGTCACGATAAAATCTCGCTTACGCAGCGCTGCCCGCGCGTTTGGCATAGCGGCGGTTCTGCAATTGGCGGTGGGTCTCATAGACCTTGGCCAACTGAATTTCCGGCGTAAATTCGCGGATTTCATGGGCAACGCCTGCGGGCGTGACACGGCCCTCCAGCATGCCCTGGCGTATGGCGACAAACGCATCCGACAGCCGGTCCGCCATGTCATCTTCGGTGTCTGAGCGCGAAACGAGCTGGCCTGAGACACCATCTTTAATCACGCACGCCAGCTGCGGCAGGTTGATGGCGCAGACCGGCCGCCCAGAGCCCAGCGTTTCAAGTACCGAGAACGGCATGCCTTCAAATTCCGACGTCAAAATGCCTGCGTGCACATGAGAGAGAACCTCGGCGACGCCAGCCGCGCTCTTAAAGCCGTGCAAGACTGAGTTGCTTTCGATCCTCTTGAATTCTGGAAAGCGGTTGAGATCGCTGGTGCCCATGTAATGGAACTCAGCTTTGCAACCCTCAGGCGCTAATTTCTCAGACAGCCTCGCCATCGTCTTGAACATCAGCGGCGGCACTTTGAAGAGATCGAGACGGCCGGCAAACGCCACGCGAAACGCGCTTCGATCAGGAAACGGCGTTGGATGAAACCGAACAGTATCGACCCACGTCGATTGGGTTTCGATCTTGTGCGCACTTCCCGGATACGTCGCGCGGATGCGCTCCGTGATGATCGGGTTGACGCACAAAAACTTATCGCATGTTTTCACCGCCAGCCACTCATTGACGTTGTGAACGTAGCGATAACTCTTCAGGAGCGAATCCATTTGCAGCTTCGGTGCGCCCTCGCCATGCAGCATCTGCACGAATGGAACCCCCAAGCCCTTGACCAGCGTCGCAAACTCGACCCGCTGCAAATCCACACTTGTGGGTTTTTCCTTCAGCGCGCGCCGGACCTTGGGCAGGTGGCGCAGCAGCCCTTGCATGAATTGAAAATTGATTGAGTCATTCAAGGACTTCGCGGCTTCCCGCGCCCGGTCTTCGGCGTAATACAACACCGGCAAAAAATCGATCGGCTTATCCCGAAAGGTTTCGCGCGTGATTTTTCCGGGCTCGCGCTGGCCCGAAGCATCAACGCCAATCATCAGAAACGAAAAATCATCAGGTAAATGCCCAATCATATCGCGCACAAATGTCTCAAGGCCGCCGACCTTGGCGCCCAGCGGATCGAACGAATGAATGACACAGAGACGGTATTGCATTTCGCGTCCTTTTAACCGCGCCAGTCCGCCAGACCGCAAGCGCCATTTCTACTACACCAAGTTCATGCCAAGCAGTGAGGCATGCCGGTCCGTTGTCCTGTTAGATCAGCGTTAAGGTTCACGCCCTCACTAACCTTCTCAACTTCGCCAAAGCCAAGCTTGCCCCTTCCGGATACAGCGCGGCGAGAGCCACAGCGTAAACGGATGCTCCCACCACAATGGCGAGCGTTAGCGACACCGTGGTTGCTGCGACCGGCAAAACGGAGAGCGCCAGAACCATCAATCCCGTCGCCGCAGCGATCCTCAATAAATGTGGAGGCGGAAATGTAAACTGATGCCAATAGGCGCCGCAAACCAGCGTCGCGAGCAAGCTGATGATGGCCCCAATGGCCGCCCCCATAATGCTGCCTGGTAGACCCAAAAAGCTGAGACCTAAAGCCCCGCCTGCGAGGGTCAAAATACCGTCAACAGCGTCGTTTGCGAGCGGCACCATGGTTTCTTCCCGCAGCAGAAACACTTGCTCAGCGAAATGAATGCGCATATTGCGCGCCGCGCCCGCGATGATCGCCCACGGCAACACCGCCACCGTCATCTCCTGGAATGGACCAGCCACAATGCGCTCAACCAGTGGCGTTGAAATGGCCCACAAACCAGCGGCAGCAGGGGCCATGATCGCCAATAGCAACACGCCATTTTCAACCAGCTGCTGCTGGC
Source organism: Hyphomicrobium sp. (assembly GCA_043746825.1). GTDB lineage: Bacteria > Pseudomonadota > Alphaproteobacteria > Rhizobiales > Hyphomicrobiaceae > Hyphomicrobium_B. The sequence goes on from JAYTQI010000181.1 coordinate 9,391, forward strand.
CCTCCACGATTCCGTGCTCACGTGCGCGCCGCACCGCCAGCGGAAACGCCGCCGCCGTCACCAGCATTGCCGAGAAGGCAGCAGCTCTTAAGCCTAAACCCCAACCGACCGTCACAAGGCCCACCGCCGCCGGGCCACCGTGGCCTTCAATGACAAAACGGATGCCATTGTTCGCGAACCAAACGAACAAGCCGCCGAAGACCAGCGGCAGTCCATAGCGCAAAGCGTTTCTGATCATGTCTTTTGATGCCGCCATAGGCTTCAAGCCGATATCGAGCCGGAGCACTGCAATGCCAAGCGCAATAATTTGCGCCGCCGCATAACCCCACAACACCGATGCCGCCGTCGGCGCAAACACCTTCACAAACAGCAGGCCAAGTGCGAGCCCAAGCAGCGGCCAGGTAATCTGCAAAACCGAATAGGTAAAGGTGTCAGCGGCAGTGCGGGCGCGATCCGTCAAATGTGTCGCCAACGTGCGCGACAGGCAATAGGCCAGCGCCGCTGTCACCAGGGCTGTGTTCCACGCCGCATCAATAAAAAACGGCAATGTCAGAACCGCAATCGCCGTTGCCAGCGAGCCAACCAGCAGCACACCGCTTTCGGTATCTAGAAATGTCTGGCGGATATTCGCAGCAGCGGTCTTGTCATAAAACCGCATGGTGTAGAGCGTGAACCAGAACAAGGCGCCAAGGTAGGTGAATTCCTGCGCAGCACCCACAAGCGCAAACACGCCCATTTCCTGCGGGATCAAGAAATACGTCCATAGAATAACCGAGATGAACTGCAGCACCGGGCCCACAACTTGGGCCGGCAGATACAGCAGCGTCTGACGTAACAGCATGTGGGTTCCGACTTGTAGGGACGCCTTAGCCCGCGTGCGTTCTTTTCTAGCGGCTTGGGCTGAGATATGCGAGCCTTAGGCCATGAGTGCGATTGTCCCGTCACAAACGCCCGAGATATTCAACCGCTGAGGCCATCCGGCGATGCGCATCGTCGTTCACCTTGATCGCGCCCGGCTGTTTTGCTGGCAGCTTAGCTCTATCCAGGCGCTGCATGACGGCGGACACACCGCCGTTGTGCAATTTCG